>JBDTAN010000284.1:0-3128 GCA_039924585.1 Chitinophagaceae bacterium
AGAGGAGTTATAATATTTCGACCATTCAATCTTCCCATTACTATTTAATTTTATTAATGCAGCACCCCATTGTTGTTTGAAACTTTTATTGTTGAGTTGCAGCTCAGATACAAAGAGCATAAAACCACCATCACTGGTCAGGATGCCTTTTACATCCCCGGAAGAATAATCAGTTGATAATCTTTTTTGAACCAGCACATTTCCCAGCGGATCTAATTTTACAAAATCTATATCCCATTTATTGATGTGATTATCAAACTGGGAAGTGCCCAGTGCTACAACCGATCCATCAGGGAGTGGAATCATTGTAGAACATTCAAAATCATTATTACTTTTTACACCAAAATATTTGGTGTAAGTAGGTTGTGATAACAGTGTATTTACAACGAATAAGAAGCAAAATAAAGTATAAATTTTTCTCATTTGATAAGCTTTTAGGGTTTAGTAAATATACTGTTAAAATGACAAATCTCCTTTAATTGTAAAAAAAAGTTTCAAAAAAGCAAACCATCTGAATTTTGCTTGCGTACATAAAAAAAAAGCTATGAAGATTTTAAAGAAAACAGGTTGGATATCCCTTTCCGTACTCGCACTATTGTGTATATCATTCTTTGTTTACGCAAATTTAAAACCCCCGACCCTCGGTGAAAAATTGTTTATGGGTCATCCTACACAAATTGTGGTGATGCTTTTGCCGGACAATTTCACTCAAAAAGATTCTGCTTCATTAATTCAATACATCAAAAAAGAACCGGTTGTTTCTTCCGCTATTTTAAACAGAGAAAGTCAAATTCTATGTGTCACATTTGATCCTGCAAAAACGACAAGGGCAGACATGATTCATTACACGCAGGCTTTTAATAGTGGGATTTCAGAAAGAATCATTGCCAATCCCGGCCCGCAATGCCCGGTTGGTGGCGCTTTATATACAATTGCAAAAATGAAATATGCATTAAATCTTCGAAAATAAATTTCCACAAACAAAAATTAAAAAAAACAAAAACAATTTATGAAAAAGCAATTTCTGCAAATCACTGCATGTTTATTACTTAGCAGTGCAGTATTCATGGCCTGTAAAAAAAATGACACCCCGGCACCTGTCGGAAGTGCCTTATACCAGCGCCTGGGAGGCAATGCAGGTATAACAAAAGTAGTGAATGACGGAGTAGGTATCGTAGTCGCGGATCCGCAACTGGCGCCATATTTCGCTGTCACTATTCAATCGCAGGAACGCGTGGATGACCTGAAGGCAAACATTGTAGATTTACTTGGACAAACAGTAGGAGGACCTGAAGTTTATACAGGATTATCTATGAAAGCAGCACACGTAGGCATGGGTATCAAAGATGATGATTTTTCTAAATTTCTGGTTGACTTCACGCAAGCGATGCAAGATGATGGCGTGAGTGCTGACGACCAGGCCACAATCGGTGCAGCACTGGAAAGTTTCCGCGCTGATATCGTAGAATAATATATTAACAATACCAACCTTTTAAACAGTATGCATTTTAATGCATACTGTTTTTTATTGCTTAAAAATTATTTCTTCTTTTTCTTATAAGATTTCTTCGGTGGATTAGCTTTTAAATGTTCAATGATTTCTTTAGCTTCTTCCAACGTAATATCAGCCGCTTTTTCCTGCTGTTCTTTCGTAAGTTTATAATTCCTCAGGCCTTGTTTGATATAAGGCCCATAAGGCCCTTTAAGTACTTGTATTTTTGCTTTTTCAAAAACTTTAATTGTACGTTCTTCTTTGGCTGTTCTTTTCTCCGCAATTAAAGGGGTTATTTCTTCCAGCAAAACTGTATAAGGATCCATCTCTTTTTGTAAGGAATAAAACATTTTGTTATGAGATGCATAAGGACCGAAACGGCCAATATTTATAATTACATCTTCGTCTTCAAATTTTCCAATATTACGCGGCAGCTTAAATAATTCCATCGCATCTTCCAAAGAAATAGTTTCAATACTTTGACCGACTTTTAATTTTGCAAATTCTGGTTTTTCTTCCGCACTGGTTTCACCAATCTGAATCATGGGGCCGTACCTGCCCATTCTTGCAATTACTTTTTTACCGGAAGGACTGATGCCTAATTCTCTTTCACCTTTTGCACGTTCCGCATTCTCCAATGTATGCTCGACATCTTTTTTAAAAGGGATGTAAAAATCGCCCACCATTTTATTCCATACCTGATGGCCTTCTGCAATCTCATCGAACTCTTCTTCAATTTTTGCGGTAAAACCATAATCCATTATATCCTCAAAATGCTGCGTCAAAAAATCTGTTACTACTAAACCCAGATCGCTGGGAAATAATTTGTTTTTTTCAACACCCGTATTTTCTGTGCCTGTTTCTTTTTTAACGACATTATCTTTTAAAAGAAGAATTTGAAATTTTCGTGGAGTTCCTTCTTTACTTCTTTTTTCTACATATCCTCGTTTCTGAATGGTGGAAATAGTTGGCGCATACGTTGAAGGACGGCCAATACCCAGTTCTTCTAATTTTTTTACCAATGAAGCTTCTGTATATCTTGGTGCAGCCCTGCTGAATTTTTCTGTTGACCGCATTTCATTGAAATGCAATACCTGGTTCACTTTCAGTGGAGGTAACATATCACTGTTGTCATCTTCCACATCTTCTTCATCTGTATCTTCTCTATATACTTTTAAAAATCCTTCAAACTTAATGACTTCACCTTGAGCCGTTAATTCTTCATTGTTTGTTGAAATATTAATCTTCGCAATTGTTTTTTCAAGTTCGGCATCCGCCATTTGAGAAGCCATTGTGCGCTTCCAGATCATATCATACAAACGCTTTGTTTCATAATCTTCTATTTCAGAAGTTTGTATATACGTAGGCCGGATCGCTTCGTGGGCTTCTTGTGCTGACTTATTCTTATTTTGAAAAACTCTTTTTTGAAAATATTTTTTACCATACTGCGAATCAATTTGTGCAGAAATTTCTGTGATCGCCGTTTCACTCAGATTCACACTGTCAGTACGCATATAAGTAATTTTTCCACTCTCATATAATTTTTGCGCAATCAACATTGTTTTACTCACGCTGTAACCAAGTTTGCGGCTTGCTTCCTGCTGAAGTGTAGAAGTCGTAAATGGCGCGGCCGGTG
>JBDTAN010000285.1:0-7251 GCA_039924585.1 Chitinophagaceae bacterium
CAATTGGTAATAACTGGGCAACCTATAATTACATGGAAAGAATTGTGGATACAAGAGATCCTGTTGGTTACGATTCTGAGCCTGACCTATTCAATTTTAATTTTGACGGTTATTCAGGCAGTTTTGTATTTGATGATTATATGAATATTGTACAAATTGCACCTTCTAACTTGCAAATTTACTTCGATCAATACGGCGTATATTGGAATTTCAAAGTTATTACCCCGAATGGCATTACATATTATTTTGGTGGAAATGATGCTACGGAAAAAACAAAACGTGATCAAATTTGTTCTCGAACTTATGACAACTTCATTGAAACTTCGTGGTATCTTAAAAAAATAGAACACCTAAACGGAGATGCTATTTTCTTTACTTACATTCAATTAGATTACTCGTATGATAATGGGCTGTCAGAAACAATGTATTGGACTTCCCCTACACCCCCGGATGGCGGTCCCCTAGGAGATAATTGTGCTACAATAATTGGAATAAATCCTCCAAATACCAGCTGCATAAATTTAAGCACAACAAAAGGAGTTTTGCTTGATCAAATTCTGGCACCCGGTAACCAATTAATAAAATTTCAATATATTCTAAGGTCAGATTGTAAGGACATGTTAATCAGTAAGATCACACAAACTAATCTTGCCGCAGGTAGCCTTGGCACAACCAATATTTGGAATTTTATATACAATACAATTACTTCTGCCAACTATAATGGAAAATTAAATTTTGGCGTAAACAAAACACCATATTTAATTGATTTAATTCAAAGAAATGCGGATTCCAGTATATTTTTAAAACATTCCTTTGTTTATAATGATGCTCTTGCCCGGCCACCTAGGTTATCTTATGCACAGGATCACTGGGGTTTTTTTAATGGAAAAAATAATACTACTTTAATTCCAACTCCTGAAACAATAGAAGATCAGGTAAAATTTATTCATGCAAATGCCAATCGGGAACCGGATTTTAAATATGCAGTTAAAGGAATGCTCTCAAAGATCATGTACCCTACCGGTGGCATTGATAGTGTTGTCTATGAATTAAATCAACAACTAATACCCGTTCCGCAAGGCAATATGCATGAACTCTTCATTAAAGTTACTGGTATTGGAGATATGACTGAAAAAATTGATACTTTATCTTTTAATATTAATTCGATTCAAGATATAAAAATTGAAATCAATTGTATTGATAATTCTGGCATAGGCGATTTTGACTCTCTTCATAATATAGGTACATTACAAATTGTAAATCCAATTGGGCAGGTCGAATATTCTAAAATGGCAATAAATCCGGGAGAAAAAATTATAGAAAATTTCAGACCAACAATACAGGGTAAATATAAAGCAACTATCAAAGCAAAAGGTTCAGTAGTTACTACCAAGGCTACAATAAACTTTGTTCCTAATTTTAGAGCCCCTTTAGAAAGTATAAATATTGGTGGGTTAAGGGTAAAAGCTGTTTTTACAACCCCAAGCAAAAATGATATCCCAATATTAAAAAGATATTTTTATGGTAGTTTGAATTCTTTAGACAAATCATCACTCGCAAACTTAAGTTTCCCTGTTTACAAGAAAAATTATGATACGAGAGTGAGTTGTGGACATTATTTTCAATTAGACAGCTTTCACACTATTATTATGCCTGATAGCTATGCATATCATCATCATATAGCAATGTATTCAAATTCAATAGTCACATTATTCAGTTTTGAAATTCCAGTTAGTTATGCGACGATAGTTGAAAGCAATGGTGTTCTTTTTGAAGGCGGTGTAACTGAAACACAATTTTTTGCTTCAGGTGGATCCGGAGGCACTGTCTTATGGGGGAATGGTGTTTTAGGCTCACCATTAAGCAACTCAACTAATTTATTCAATGGTAAACTAAAAGAAGTAACTAGCTTTAAATATGATAATAATCAAAATTACATACCACTCAAAAAGGAAATAAATACTTATAAAATCGATAAAAGAAATTCAACTTCAGTTTTTGGATATCGCATAAATCAAAAATATGAAAATGTTATATTCCCATCAGACAGTTCCTGTACTGTCGCAGTTCCAGCTGATCAGATTTGTAGGGCTGCTTTAAGTATGTGCCTGGATGCTTTTGATATGACAAGATATGAATATACCTCAAAGTGGATATACCAGGATTCTTCCACAGAAATTACTTACGATCAAAACGGTTTAAACCCTGTTTTACAATCATCGGTTTACTATTATGATGACAGTGTTAATTTACAACTTAGCAAAACTGATACATATGATAGCAAAGGAAATCTAAAGCGCACAGTTTTTAAATACCCGAATGATTATACAAATATTGATGTGTATAATGACATGCAAAATAAAAATATTTCTTCGCCGGTGATTGACGTGCAAACTTTTACAAATAAGATAAAAAATATTGAATTAAACACCAATTATAAAAAATGGAGTAATAGCAATTATCTACCTGATACGATTTATAAAGGAATACTTGCAAATCCTTTAGAAATTGAAGGCGCTATTACTAAATATGATAAAGCTGGAAATATCCTGGAGTTCAAAGGGAGGAATGGAGTTCTTACTTCAATAATTTACGGTTATAATAATTTATTCCCTATTGCTAAGATTGTTGGCGCGTCTTATAATCAGGCAAAAAATAAAATGTCCGTGGATACATCTGTAATAAATATTTATGGAAGTGATGAGCTATTGCCGGAAATTAACAAGATTAGAACAAATCTTCCAAACGCATTCGTAACAACATACACCTATCAAAATCTCGTTGGTGTAACATCAATCACGGATGAAAATAATAAAACAACTTTTTATGATTATGATGAATTGAACAGGTTAAAAACTATTCGTGATTTTGAAAATAATTATTTAAAGAAGCTGGATTATTCTTATAACCAACCCGATCTTTCTCAAAAAGTGAAAGCATGGTTTAACCCCTTGATGTCTCAAACTTTTTATTGCCAGAGTTGCCTTACCGGTTACAGTCCTGTTTCTTTTGTTTATTCAATCCCTGTGGGAAAGTATTTTTCAACTATATCTCAGGCTGATGCAAATAGTAAAGCGCAGGCTGATATAGATACCAATGGTCAAAATAATGCAAATGCAAACGGCACTTGTACTTTGAAGTGCACGAATTGTATTGGAGAAAATAAAAAATGTGTGAATGAGCTTTGTGAAACTGGTGTAAAACATATTGTTGGAGTGGTACAGGTAAACGAAGGCGGCCCCTGGGTTTGCACCTATTACTGGATATGGAGTGATGGTAGCAGTAGCGATCTTTATTCCACAACATCACCTGATTTTTGCGACGTACAATAAAACCATTATTATGCTCATAAACTTGCTTTTATTTTTTTCCCTGAACATGACAAGTATTTATTCTTTTAATATAAATACACTCAACCAGGATACTATTCATTTGAATGATTACCAGGGTAAAAAGATACTCCTTGTAAACATCGCATCTGGCAGTGAATATGCATCACAGCTAAGTGAACTACAGGCTTTATATAACCAGTTTGATAACAGGCTAATTGTAATTGCTTTCCCTTCCAATTCTTTCGAGCATGAACCATTAACTAATGCAGCCGTTATGCAATTCATCGCAGACAGCACTAATATTAGTTTTCCTGTTGCTGAATTAAGTGAAGTGACAGGGAGTGATGCAAATCCAATTTATAACTGGCTTTCCCAAGCAAATGAAAACGGAGTAATGGACAGAATTACTATGCACGATTATCAAAAAGTGTTGATCAGTGAAGATGGAAAAATTATAGCTGTATTTCAAAATGAAATTTCACCGCTTGATCCATTAATCACAGATGCAATTAATAATTAATGCTAAAACAGAATTATGAATAACATTAAAGCATTGCAAAATACCTTATACAAGCTCTTTTTATGGGTTTGTCTTACGCCTGTTATTGTTAAGGGACAAACACCAAACACATCTATTTTTCCGCCACTTCCAACGCAAACGCTGCAAGCATTACCCCCGCTATATAGTAGCACCATGCCACTGAATTATATTCGAGAGTGGAATGCTTCCAAATCAATTGCTACTTCAACAGCGCTTTCATCCACATCAAGAACACTCGAAGAAGTAAAGCAAAGCACACAATATTTTGATGGGCTGGGAAGGCCAATTCAATCAGTTGTTGAAAAAGTTTCTCCCTTAGGTTTTGATATGGTTTCATCAAAAACGTATGATGAATTTGGCAGGGAAGTTTTTACTTACCTTCCATACATCAGCTCAACTTCAGATGGCAACTTCAAAACAAATGCATTCACGGAAGAAAATAATTTTCTGAAACTTTTTTATAATCCCTCAAACAATCCCGCAGGGGAACAATTTTTTTATGGGAAAACGGATTATGAAAATTCACCGGCCAACAGAACTATCAAATCTTATGCACCCGGAAATAGCTGGGTTGGTAGTGGGGTAGGTACATCCATTCTATACATGAATAACACTTTACTAGATAGTGTACGTATTTGGAATATTAATTTTAATAGTGGCAAAACGCCTACCAGCAGCGGGTTCTATGCCGCAGGTTTACTTTTTAAAAACATCATAACGGATGAAAGAGGCTATGATGTGATTCAATATACAGACAAGTCCGGTAAACTTATTTTGAAAAAAGTAGCTGCTTCTAACACTACTTCCAGCGGTCCAAGCGGTTGGTTAAATACCTATTATATTTATGATGACCTGGGAAACTTGCGATACGTAATACAGCCTCAAGGCACAGACTGGTTAAAAAATAATAACTGGGCTTTTGAAAATGTATCCTGGAAAAATTCAACCATTGCCAAGGAGTTTACTTTCAGTTATGAATATGATGCCAGGAACAGAATGATCATCAAACGAGTTCCGGGTGCTGGTGAAGTATGGATGGTATATGATACGAGGGACAGGCTCGTAATGACGCAGGACAGTTCTTTACGCCAGCAAGGAAAATGGCTCTATACTTCTTATGATGCTTTCAACAGGCCGGTTATGTCAGGCTCATGGACTGATGCAAATGACCGCACTTATCACCAGGCACTTGCGTATAATAGTGAAAATTATCCAAACCCTTCAACAGGGTTTGAAGTGCTCACAAGCAACTATTATGATAATTATTCCTGGGTTTCATCCAGTGGCAGCGGACTAAGTAGCACCCTCATCACGGCGAATGGAATTACCGGAACAAATTATTTTTATGCGCAAAGCAATAATACGTTCCCATTTCCGCAGTCAATTACTGCGGACTATACAAACATTACCGGAAGAATGACCGGCACAAAAATAAAAGTGCTGGGCACTACAAATACCTATCTCTGGGCAGTCAGTTTTTATGATACTAGAGGAAGACTAATTGAAACACAAAGTATCAATAATTCCGGCGGAAAAGATACGGTGGTGTTGCAATATAGTTTTGGCGGACAGGTATTAAGGACATTAGAATGTCACTCAAAATCCGGCGCAAACCCCCAGCAATATCGTGTGTTGACAAAGATGGCTTACGATGCAGCAGGAAGATTAATGGCTGTAAATAAAGTAACCGGCAACAGCCCTGAAACAGTGATCGCGCAAAACCAGTATGATGAACTGGGCCAGTTGAAGAAAAAAGTCATTGGACAAAAACGTGATGCAGCAAACACGAATACTTACACCTCCAATCCATTGGATTCCTTGGTTTATTCGTATAATGTGCGCGGCTGGCTGCGAGGCATTAATAAAGATTATGCGCGTGCTGAAAACAATGCAGTAAACTGGTTTGGCACAGAACTGAATTATGATTTTGGTTTTACCACCACGCAGCTTAATGGAAATATTGCCGGTATCCGCTGGCGCAGTGCGGGAGATGGTGAACAACGGGCGTATGGCTTTACGTATGATCCGGTAAACCGTTTAAAGAAAGCCAACTTCACGCAATACAATTCTGCTAACTGGGACATAAGCGCGGGCATAGATTTTACGTTGAAAAATATGAGTTATGATGCCAATGGAAATATCACCAACCTGAACCAGAATGGTTTAATATTAAGCACATCTTCCATCATTGACAGTTTAACGTATGGATATATTACGAACACCAACCGTTTGAAATATGTAACCGATGCAGCAAATAATCCCAACAGCACTTTAGGCGACTTTAAAGAAGTGAACAACAACACTACGCAGGATTATTGGTATGATGGAAATGGCAATCTTACCAAAGACAAAAATAAATCCATCAGCAGTATCAGTTATAATTATTTAAATCTGCCGCAAACAATTGTAGTTACCGGGAAAGGAACGATTAATTATACGTACGATGCAGCGGGAAATAAATTAAAAAAAGTAACGGTGGATAATAATGGAACATTATCGAAAACAACTACTACGGATTATATTGGCGGCTTTGTTTATCAGAATGATACACTACAGTTTTTTAGCCAGGAAGAAGGCCGTGTTCGGCCAGCCACTCCTGGTAAAACGGATACGATGTATTATGATTATTTTGAAAAAGATCATTTGGGGAATATACGCGTGGTACTCACCGATCAGAAGCAGCAGGATGTTTACCCCGTGGCTACAGTAGAGATCCAGAATTCCGCTGCACTTGCGATTGAAAAACAATATTACGATATACAGGATGGAAATATTATTGATAAAAGTAAAGTAAGTGGATTTGTTCAAAATACACCGACGTATAATAACAATAACGGTAATCCGCCTTATAACACAAACCCATCTGCGAACACAGGACAAGTAAGCAAGAAGTTATATAAATTAAACGGGCAGCGGGGAGTGAAAACAGGATTAGGTATTACACTTCGCGTAATGAGTGGAGATGTAGTGGATATTTACGGAAAATCATATTGGCATAACTATGGATTGCCGATACAAAATAATTACAATATTAGTGGAGCGTTGATGAACTTCCTAACACTTTTTGCGGGCAGCCAGGCTGTAACTTTAGGCGGCCATGGCACAGATGCAACTACACTTTTTAATAATCCTAATACAACTGTTCCACTTGGTAACTGGTTGAATAATTCTGTACCCGATCCCGGACAAAATATTCCAAAAGCATATATCAATTGGATTTTATTTGATGAACAATTTAAAGTTGTTTCTTCAAGTTCAGGTTTTAGTGGGGTGAATACTGCTGGTGATATTTTAAAAACGCATCATAACACTATTTCAATTCCAAAGAATGGTTATATTTATGTATATTGCAGTAATGAAAGTAATGTTGATGTGTTC
>JBDTAN010000286.1:0-2577 GCA_039924585.1 Chitinophagaceae bacterium
CTCCACGGCGTCCAGTGCATGCCCATTTTCCCGTAAAACTTTCCATGCCGCTTTATTGGCTTCGATGCCTGCATCCCATGTCGAAAGTACAATAGGTTTCCTGCCTGTATTCCCTGAAAAACCGGAAGCAAATAAATTTTTTGCTGCAAGTGTGCCAAGACCTAATGAACCGATCTGTAATAATTTTCTGCGATGCATGTTGTTTGAAATTTGGTTTCAAAAATATGAAAAAGGATTTATGCCGTAGTTTATAAAATTCTTCGGAACCATAATTGTCATTAACATATAAATAAGAAAAGCCCTAAAACCATCTTTGGCACTATTTTTTCCGACCTTAGCGAAAACATTTAATATGAAAGTAAATACAAAAATGATTTTTACCGCCCTTGCCGGTATGATTATTTTATCAAGTTGTGTAGCAAATAAGAAATACCGCGATGAACAGATTGCCAACAGGTACTTAAGAAGTGATAGCGCCGTATTGGCGAATAAAGTGTCTGATTTGCAGGGTCAAATAACTTCTCTTCAACAGCAAATTGATAACCTGAAAAATAAAAATGAATCATTGTCTACAGATATCAATGACAAAACAAATACATTGAATCAAAACCAGCAAACGCTTGCGGAGCAACAAAAAAAGCTGGCTCAATTACAGGCTTTACTTGATCAGCAAAAAATGAAAGCTGAACAATTGAAAAAGAAAATGGCTGATGCGTTGGTGGGCTTTACAGCAAGTGAATTAACGGTCACACAGAAAAACGGTAAGGTATATGTAAGTTTGAGTGAAGGTTTATTATTTCCCTCAGGAAGTGCTGATGTAAATGTGAAGGGTAAAGATGCATTGAACAAATTGGCAGCAGTGTTGGTTTTAAATCCTGATATTTCCGTAGATATTGAAGGCCATACCGATTCCATTCCAATTCGTGGGAAGTATGAAGATAACTGGGCATTGAGTACTGCACGTGCTTCCTCTATTGTGCGGATTTTGGTGAATGATTATAAAGTAGATCCGCGCAGTGTAGTTGCTTCCGGACACAGTATGTATGATCCTGTTGCAACAAATTCAACACCGGAAGGAAGAGCGCAGAACCGTCGTACAGAAATAATACTTTCTCCGAAACTGGATGAATTATATAATTTGATTAACCAGAAATAGTTTTAATAGATTTAATAAAAAAAACGTTGTAAAAATTTACAACGTTTTTTTTATTTTATGAAACGGCGTATTTCTCTTTCTGTATCCCTCGTTTTCATTGTTTCTCTTTTGTCGTGAATTTTTTTACCACGGGCAAGCCCTATCTCTACTTTTACAAAATTTTTTTCTGTAAAAAAAACACGCAGTGGAATAATAGTAAAACCTTTTTCTTTCGTAGCTGCCTGGAGTTTTTTTAACTCTCTTTTTGTAAGTAATAATTTACGGTCGTGCACCGGGATATGATTATTTACATTACCATGTGTATATTCGGAAATGTATAAAGCACGTACCCAGCATTCTCCCCTGTCTAATATGCAAAAGCTATCATTGAAACTTACTTTTCCTTCGCGGATAGATTTTACTTCTGTTCCAAGTAAGACGATGCCGGCAATATATTTTTCTTCAATATTATAATGAAAATAAGCCTGCCTGTTTTTCATTTCTTTCGTAGCCATTCGCTTCTATCTTTGTCTTTTCCGGTAAAATAAATTTGCAGGTTGGAATTATTCTTCCAATTTTTTTTAAAAGAATACATTTAATTTTTAAAAAAGCGCACTATTTGTGAGAGTTTATCTTTCAATTTTTTGCGATCAATAATAAAATCAAGGAAACCATGCTCTAGTAAAAATTCGCTGCGCTGAAAGCCTTCAGGTAAATCTTTTTTAATTGTTTCTTTAATTACGCGCGGTCCTGCAAAACCAATAAGGGCGCCGGGTTCAGCAATATTCAAATCACCCAGCATTCCGAAGCTTGCTGTAATTCCGCCAAAAGTTGGATCAGTAAGAACAGAAATAAAAGGCAATTTTGCATCACTTAACTGGGATAATTTTCCGCTTGTTTTGACCAGTTGCATCAGGCTGAAGGCACTTTCCATCATACGCGCGCCGCCACTTTTTGATATGACAATATAAGGTAATCTATGTGCAACGCAATAATCAACAGCGCGGCTGAATTTTTCTCCCATCACACTTCCAAGCGATCCGCCGATGAATGCAAAATCCATACAGGCGATCACCATTTCTTCATCATTTACTTTTCCTGTTCCAACCCTGAAACTGTCTGTGAGCCCGGTTTTTTCTTCAATATCTACTAGTCTTTTTCCGTAAGGTTTCAAATCAGTAAAGGATAAAAAATCTTTGCTGCGGATGTTGCCAAATAATTCTGTGTATTCTTTATTATCGAATAAAAAATCAAAATATTCGAGGCTGCCAATGCGGTGGTGATAATTACATTTTGGGCAAACAAATAAATTTTCTCTTAACTCTGTGGTAGTACATATATAATTGCATTCCGGGCATTTTGTCCAAAGGCCTTCCGGCATTTCTTTTTTTTCCGATGTGGATGTGGTAATACCTTTGCGCAATCTTTTATACCATTTTTGT
>JBDTAN010000287.1:0-5814 GCA_039924585.1 Chitinophagaceae bacterium
CTGGATTAATGTTTTAAGAATTTGATCAAATGGAATTACAACATTTTCTTCCACAATGGTCTTTTTACTTTTTCCTGAAACTTGTGTAATGTTGATGCTTTCCGCTTCAACATTTTTCAAGGCACCAATTCTAGTCGTTCCATCAGCCAGTGTCACTTCCACCTTTCTCCCAATGTTTTTCAGGTATTGCCTGTGTAATTTTAAAGGTTCCCCGATACCCGGTGATGAAAATTCTAAAGCATAATCACCAGATTCCGGAATATGTTCCTCCTCCATGGATTTCAACAGTTTTTTACTGAATTTGGTGCATTTTTCAATGCTTATGCCATTATCCCCATCTACAAATACCCTAATATTATTGACCGGTTTTATTTTTACATCTACTAAAAAGTATTCCGGTTCTGAGCTTAAAAGGCCTTCCACCAACGATTCGATCTTTTCCTTTAAAATTACTGTTTCCATTTTTCAGGTTGGTACAAAAGGAAAGGGAACGAATCCGTTCCCTTTCTTAGTTACATTTTTCCGCCACAAAGGTAACAGAAATTATAATTACCTACAAAATTTTAAACTGGTTAAGCATTCTATAAAATTTTGTGTGGTTTTTATAGGTTTTGCAGCCATTCATTATCTTTGAGTATGATTGATGTAATTGTAACTATTGTAGTTGCCTATTTCCTCTACAAATTTATTTTCAACTTTTTGTTGCCCGTATCAAAAAGTGCTTCCCAAATAAAAGATAATATGCGGGAAATGCAGCGCCAACAGGAAGAAAATATGCGTGGTGGCCAACCTGCAAACGCCTCAACTCAATCAAACTTTCAAGAGGAAAAGCCTCTCCCGGAAAAAGAAGGTGATTATATAGACTTCGAAGAGGTCAAATAAAGATTTATAGAGGCATCCTTTATTTTATTAGCATCATATATTTGATTAATAGAGGAAAAACCGTGTAGTTTGTATATTGCGCTGGTCTTTATATAATTATGACTGAGATAAAAAACACCCATCCCAAGAAATTAAAACAACTTGCTGCCACAGCGATTTGTGGTAACGATATTACTTCATCCTGTTTGTATGTATCCGCACTTACTATTGCTTATGCAGGGCAGTATGCTTTTGTTGCATTATTAATTGTAGGACTTGTTTTATTCTTTTTTAGAAAAATTTATGGAGAAGCAGTTGGTGCATTACCCTTAAATGGAGGCGCATATAATGTTTTGTTGAATACAACAAGTAAAGGAAATGCTTCACTCGCAGCCTGCCTCACTATTCTTTCCTACATGGCCACTGCTGTATTATCTGCTGCAACAGCAATGAGATACCTGCATACTATTTTTCCAATTATACCAGTGGTTATTGCAACAGTCATTGTCCTGAGCATTTTTTTAATGCTGACCATGGGCGGCATATCTGAATCATCCACAGTTGCCATTATTATTTTCGTCATTCATTTAGCAGTAATTGCATTGTTGATTGGAAGTGCGATTTTTTATGTTTCAAATAATGGCCTGGAAAATGTAAAATTAAATTTTCATGCACCGCTTAAAGGCGGAATTGTAACGGCTTTATTTTTAGGCTTCAGTACCGCAATGCTCGGTGTTACCGGTTTTGAAACATCAGCAAATTTTGTAGAAGAACAGAAACCCGGTGTGTTTCCGAAAACATTGAGAAATATGTGGATACTGGTTGTAATAATAAATCCAGTGATCGCTTTACTCGCAGTTTCTATAATGCCGTTGCAGGAAATTGCCACCCATGAAGATGCATTCCTTTCACATATGGGGGCGCAAACCGGGGGCTCCTGGCTGGCAACGGTCGTTTCACTGGATGCAGCGCTGGTTTTAAGTGGTGCGGTATTAACAGCATTTATAGGTGTAAGCGGATTATTACGACGTATGACACTGGACAGAATTTTTCCCCAAGCTTTATTGAAAGAAAATAAAAGAGGAAGTTCTCCGGCTATTTTAATTGTTTTCTATCTTTTATGTCTTTCAATTTTATTTATTACCAATGGCGAGCTTGGTCCGCTTGCGGGCGTTTATACAATTTCATTTTTGTCAGTAATGGCATTTTTTGGTTTTGGAAATTTGTTGTTGAAAATAAAAAGAAAGCGATTGCCCCGGCCGGAATACGCTTCTCCGCTTGTCGTTATTTTTGGTATCGCTGGAATTTTAATTGCCTTGTATGGAAATATAAAATTGCACCCGGATTACCTCGTTGTTTTCCTGCAATACTTTATTCCTGCCATACTGATCATTTATGCTTTTTTGAAGCGAAAAGTTGTTATTCATTATTTGCTTTTATATGCAAACAAAGTTTTTGACAGAATATCAAAACTTGCTTTGTTCAGCCGTTTTCATTTGACCAAAGAAATGCGCAAATTGAACAAACAGCCTTTTGTATATTTTACTAAAGGAGATAATATTGCTACCTTAAATAAGGTGATCATTTATGTAAAAGAAAATGAGATCACGCAAAAATTAAAGATCGTGACAGTGTTACAAACTGAAACACAAATGTCCGATACTTTTATGCGGGATTTCGAAGCTTTGGACCGCGCTTACCCCGATCTCCGTATCGAATATATTCAAATACCAGGTATTTTCGGACCTGAATTAATTGACCGACTTAGCCATGAATGGAATATCCCGCACAATTTCATGTTTATTGGATCGCCCGGAGATCGTTTCCCGCACCGTGTATCAGACTTGGGTGGTGTCCGTTTAATTATTTAATGCAGATATCTTTATAAATATAAATTTTATAAATTTTCATCCTGATCAAGCATTCTTAGTTCGTAAAAATCTTTGCGCCGGTCTTTTAAATTCCGCACACTTCCGCGCGCATGCAATTCATCAAGCAGTGAAAGATCAACGTCCGCAATAAGGATCATTTCCGCATTTGGCGTAGCTTCACTTTTTACACCATTGGAAGGAAATGCAAAATCACAAGGTGTAAAAACGGCTGATTGTGAATATTGAATATCCATATTTTCTACCTTCGGTAAATTACCAATACAGCCCGTAATAGCGACGAAACATTCATTTTCTATAGCTCTTGCCTGTGCGCAATAGCGCACGCGGTTATAAGCATTTTGCGTGTCGGTTAAAAAAGGAACAAATAAGATTTTCATTCCCTGGTCTGCCAATAAACGTGATAGTTCGGGAAACTCTACATCATAACAAATAAGCACACCCACTTTTCCGGCATCCGTATCAAATACTTTTAATTTTTTCCCACCCCTGATACCCCAGAATTTTGCTTCATCCGGTGTAATATGCATTTTTTCATATTGATCAATATGCCCATTTCTATGACAGAGATAGCCAACATTTTTTAATGTTTCACCTTCCATTGATGGTACACTTCCGGTAATAATATTGACATTATATTTTATGGCGAGTTCTCTAAACCTGTTTTTTAATTCAGGTGTATATTGAGCCAGAGAACGCATCGCTTCAGCCTCTGATAAATGATTGAATTCTGCCAGCAAAGGCCCATTAAATAATTCTGGCATTAATGCAAAATCACTTTTATAGGCACTGATAGAATCTATAAAAAATTCAACCTGTGTAAACATTTCATCCATACTTGTATAGGAACGCATCTGCCATTGAATGAGGCCAAGACGTACATAAGTTTTCGCATTGAATTGTTTTACTTCTTCTTCAGAATAATACACATTATCCCATTGTAATAATGTGGCGAACTCTTTGCTTTGCACATCATCTGGCATATAATTTTTCAACACTTTTTTTACATGAAAATCATTGGCCAGTTGAAAGGAAAGTACCGGATCATAAATTTCTTTCCGCTTTATTTTTCGTATATATTCTTTGGGCGTTAAAGTA
Source organism: Chitinophagaceae bacterium (assembly GCA_039924585.1). Taxonomy (GTDB): domain Bacteria; phylum Bacteroidota; class Bacteroidia; order Chitinophagales; family Chitinophagaceae; genus JAFDXJ01. The sequence goes on from JBDTAN010000287.1 coordinate 3,849, forward strand.
TCTGCGTATTTATGAAATTCAGGAATTCTTCCTCCAAAAACAATAGCGCGTAAATTCAGTTGCTCACACAAATCTTTCCGTGCATCATACAATCTTCTTCCCAGTCGCAGTCCGCGATACTCAGGATGAATAAATATTTCAATACCATACAACACATCACCATTTTCAGGATCATGTGTTTTGAATGTATAATTCCCTGTAATTTGTTGGTACGTGTGCGAATCACCAAAGCGATTATAATCTACAATAATAGATAAAGTACATCCTACTACTTTGCCATCGGCACGAATAACGATCTGGCCTTCCGGGAATTTTTGAATCAGTTTTTCTATACTGGCCAATGTCCAGTAATTGCCGCCCCACCTGGGATATGCGGCTTTCATAGCAGATAATAATTGTTCATAATCCTGTGGTTGCAGAATTCCTATTTCAATGTTTTTCATTTATTTATTTAATCATTTTTTAAAAAAAGTTGAGGACATAAAAATCACCGTTCAAACAAAATTTGAAATTGTACATGCAGATTCCTTTGAATTAAATTCCTGTTTTGCAATTAACTGGATGCCTTTTTATCCTGCTCTTTTTCTTCGAACCTCATAAAAGGTTTGAGTATATCAATCGGTATCGGGAAAATAGTTGTTGAGTTATTTTCCGTCGCTATTTCTCTTAATGTTTGTAAATAACGCAGCGTTAATGCACTTGGTTGTTCACTCAGAATTTTAGCTGCATCACTCAATCTTTGAGAAGCCTGGAATTCACCTTCGGCAGAAATAACTTTACTTCTTCTTTCTCTTTCTGCTTCAGCCTGTTTGGCCATAGCACGCTGCATTTCCTGTGGCAAATCTATTTGTTTCACTTCCACATGCGTCACTTTCACGCCCCAGGGTTCTGTCTGCTGGTCAATAATTTGTTGCAAACGAATATTTATTTTTTCTCTTTTGGATAAAATATCATCCAGTTCTGATTGTCCTAATACACTTCGTAAAGTTGTTTGAGAAAGTTGCGAAGTACCCACCAAATAATTTTCAATTTCAATGATCGCTTTTTGCGGATCTATCACGCGGAAATAAATAACTGCATTCACTTTAATAGACACGTTATCCTGTGTGATCACGTCCTGTGGCGGTACATCCATTACCACTGTACGCAAACTTACCTTCACCATTTTATCGATAATTGGTACAAGCAGAATAAGACCCGGCCCTTTTGCGCCCTGGTTTAAAACGCGCCCGAGGCGAAATACAACGCCACGTTCATACTCTCTTAAAATGCGGATGGAGCTCGCTAAAATGTATAATACAATGACTACAATAATAAACATACTAATAGGTAATTGTTCCATGTTTTTTGTTTTTTATGTATAAATATTTAATTCGTGTTTTCTGTAAAAGGCTCAACAAACAATGTAAAACCTTTCATATCTTTTACCACTACTTTCTCGTCAATATTAATTGAACCGGTTAGTGAAGAAGCCTTCCAGGTTTCTCCCATCATTTTTACCAACCCATCCGGATCAAGTTGGGATATAGTTTGAGCCGTTTTGCCAATGATTGCCGAAGCACCTGATGCGGGTTTAGATTTCAATGCTTTTAAACCAATACCAACAACAAAAAGAAAGAATAATGCAGTCACACCTGTAGTAGAAAGAATTACTGTCCAGGAAAGCGAAGCTATATTTTCAACCGGGCTGCTTCGGAATAGAATCATAGATCCGATGAGCACAGAAATAATTCCGCCAATCGTGAGCAGGCCATGGCTCGTAATTTTTATTTCCAATAAAAATAAAGCGATCCCAAAAATAATCAGCCCAATGCCGGCATAATTTACCGGTAACATACTCATAGCATAAAATCCTAAAATCAGCGAGATCACGCCTGCGATGCCGGGGAATATTGCACCCGGACTGAACAGTTCAAACAATATTCCATAAAAACCCAGCATCATCAGTAAATATGCAATATTAGGA
>JBDTAN010000288.1:0-2983 GCA_039924585.1 Chitinophagaceae bacterium
CGGCACCGGATCAGAATTATGCATTTCAATCTCTCGCTTTGAATATGCGCGGCTACATTCAAAATGTTGCTAATGGAAATAATGCGGTGGTCATCAACAGCGAATTCAGACTACCTGTATTTTCAACATTTTTTAATAAGCCTATCAATAATGCATTCCTGCGCACGTTCCAGTTGATACAATTTGTTGACCTTGGTACAGCATGGAATGGCGGATTCAGTGCGTTTCAAAGACCAACATATGTGTATCCTCCTGCTGATCCGAATAACCCTGTAAGTATTCGCCAGAAAGCTGGTGGTATCGGGCCTTTCGCCGGCGGATATGGTTTTGGTGCAAGAGGTAGTTTACTGGGTTATTTTTTAAAGTTGGATGCGGGTTGGCCGATGAGTGGATTCTTCCAGGGAAAACCTATTTGGTATTTCGCGCTTGGGCTTGATTTTTAATGAAGGCTTGTATTGAAGTAAATCCAAATTTTTGGGAAGAAGATGATGGCTGCAATGATTAGGGAAATTATGCTGCAAAAAAGAACTGCAGCGGCAGAAACATCCTTGATATATTGAATATTTTTATTGAATTCAGGTTGTATTATATCGCAAATTTTTTCAATTGCACTATTGAACATTTCAGTGGCTATTACAATTGCTATGCAAAATAATATAAGTATCCATTCCATGCCGTTGCATTTAAAATAAAAAGCAAATCCGCTTATTATAATAGCGCAAATCAATTCAATCCGGCCATTTCTTTCTGTTTTGAAAAAGTGGAAGAGGCCGTTAAAAGCATATTTGAAAGCGGGAATTATTTTGTGTTTAAAATGTTGAGGCATTCATATTTTTTTAGAAATATATCAAAAGTCAAATTTTATGTTGACAATATTATTTTTATTCAAATAAATTGGGCGGATTTAAAAATATTAAAAGTAGTTTTTGCATCTAAATGCAAAATTTTATTGATGCGATCAAATGTAGTAATGATTAAAATTTAAATTACCTTACATTGCATATCCCTCAACACTTTTCTTCATGTGGTATAATATTGGAAAATTTTTACTGAAATTTCGATTGGCAATTTTAATTGCCTTAGTATTTTTTACCGCTTTTATGGCGTATAAAGCTTCGCAGGCGGAAATCAGTTATGAATTTTCAAAAGCGATCCCGGTAAATAATTCGAAATATATTGATTATGAAAATTTCAAAAAGAAATTCGGAGATGATGGCGCAACGCTGGTTTTAGGCCTTCAGTCAGATTCTTTTTTTACCACAAAAAATTTCAATGCTTTATTGCAGCTAAAAAAAAGTATAGAAGCCATACCGGGCGTACTAAGCTTTTTGAGTATCGAAAATGCACCAGGTTTGAAACGGGATGATTCATTAAAAAGATTTGTTGCCACTAAAATATTTCAATTTCCATTTACGACCACGTCTCTTGACAGCAGCCGTAAAGTAATTGAAAACCTGCCTTTCTATAATGGCGTTTTATATAATGAAGCTACACGTGCATATCTCATGGCAGTTTCGGTAAATAAAGATTCAGCAAATAGTGGAGCGCGGGTATTACTCATGCAACGATTGGAAAACGCAGTGCATACTTTTGAAAAAAATACTGCGCTGAAAGTTTATATCAGCGGTCTTCCCTATATCCGTACAAAAGTGTCGGAAAAATTAAATAAAGAGATGCGCCTTTTTATTATTGGTTCACTTTTATTTTCTGCAATTACATTATTGGTATTTTTCCGCTCCTTCTCTGCTATGCTGATAAGTTTAGTAGTAGTAGGTATTGGTGTGGTATGCAGTTTTGCCACAATGGTTTTGCTGGGCTATCAAATAACAGCACTCGGAGTGCTTATCCCTCCTTTAATCGTGGTGATTGGAATTCCAAATTGTATTTATTTTTTAAATAAATATCATACGGCTTACCAGGAAACAAACTCCAAAAATGAAGCTATTATAGAAATGACGGGGCGCATGGGCATTGTTACACTTTTCTGCAACATCTCTGCTGCCATAGGTTTTGGCGTATTTGCATTAACACAAAGTAGTTTGCTGAAAGAATTTGGAATTGTTTCAGGAATCAATATCCTGCTCTTATTTTTTATCTCTCTTTTTTTGTTACCGCCTGCTCTAAGTTATTTGCCTTCTCCAAAGCCAAAACATTTCCGGTATTTGAATTCTAAAAAATTAAATACGGTTCTTGATAAAATAACCTTGATTGTTTTTCGAAAAAAATTAATTGTATATGCAATTTCTATTGCTGCCATTATATTTTCCGTTGCAGGTATGATGCGTTTAAATACAGAGGGTTTCATTGTGGATGATCTTCCAAAAACGGGCAGCATTTACACCAATCTCAAATGGTTTGAACAACAATTCAAAGGCATTATGCCATTGGAAATAGAAGTAGATACCAAAAGAAAAAATGGCTTGTTGAGAAATACAACAACCATGGAAAAAATAAATCAATTCAGCAATTATATTGCTTCCGGAAATCAAACGGCAAAGCCCATGTCATTTATCACCGCATTGAAATTTGCAAAGCAGGCATATTACGATGGGGATAGCCTGGATTATAACTTACCCACAGAATTCGATATGCCTTTTTTAGCCCAATACCTGAAAAAAAATAACGAGGTCGATGGCTCAAATAAAAACCTGTCGAAGGTCATGGACAGTTATATTGACAGCACAAAAGAAACGGCGCGAATCACGGTGAATATGAAAGATATGGGCAGTAAAAAATTGCCCGTTTTATTGAAGCAATATGATTCAGTTGCGCGTACAATTTTTGATACATCAAAATATAAAATCACATATACCGGCGCAACAGTTACTTTTCTGGAAGGGACAAAATATATTGTTGAAGGCTTAAAAAGTAGCATCCTTTGGGCATTGGGAATTATTGCTATATGTATGTTACTCCTCTTCCGTTCTTTCCGGATTCTCCTCTGTTCTTTGATCCCGAATATTATTCCGCTCATGCTCACTGC
>JBDTAN010000289.1:0-6725 GCA_039924585.1 Chitinophagaceae bacterium
GGCAAGTTCAAGATTTTTTACAAACTTACTGTCTGCTAAAGACGGCCTTATGGTAGCACATGCATAATAAGCGGTAGCTGCATTGTTGAAAGTATAAGAGCTTCCGTCTGCTTTCAGGTAAGTTGCATCATCGGTTTTCTGGTATTTTAATTCACCGATAATTCTCACTGTACTTTTTATACCAGGTATATTATGAAAGTAATTAAGATCTACTGCCTGCATTCTCACTCCTGTATTTTCGTAGGGTGTTCCTACTTCGCCCGTTTTAGACTTTTCCTGGAAAGAGTAACCAATTTCAAGATTTGCATTTTCAAAAGGCAGTATTGCGATGCGGCCACCTATTGCGGAAGATTTATTATTAGTTGAATATGCTTCGTATTCAAATTGCCCTGCATTCGCAGAATCTGTTAGTAATTGCGGCCCATTGGATATGTAGAAATCGTATTCAACTTTTATATCTCCAAATGGCAAACCTCCTTGCGCACCAACACCAGTCTCATTCATTGCACCAATACCACCATCACCAAAACCAGTAGGACTTGCTGCAAACCTGTTGATAAAAGCTTCCCCCATGCGCCCCCGATAGGCTCCGAATTTTGGTAAAAAACGCCCTGCGTGCAAGATCAGGTATGGATTTACAATGTAGCACATGTTGGCATATTCCAATCCAACATTTACAACGCCATCACCGGTTTCAATTTCCACTTCAGCTTCTGCAAAAAATTTGTCTGAAATCTTCCAGAGAAAAATGGGCTTGAAATTAATATTCCCGAATCCTGATTCACCTTTGGTAGCTGTATATAATGCTTCAGCATTTCCCAGAACAACAAATTTATTTTGCCCAATAGACCTGGCTGTAATGTTAGGTGCAATACTATCTGCAGGTGCAAGGCTATCTGTTTGTGCAAATAATGCAACGTTTACAAACAAACAAAGTATGAACGAAAGTTTCTTTTTCATATCATTATTTTTTTTGATTTTTTGCAAGCGTGCGTATATAATCAACCAATTCCCAGCGTTGATTATCTGTAAGCGTGGTTTTATAGGACGGCATTGGATTGCGCCCTTGTGTTATCATCCAGTACAATGCACCATCCGTTTGGCTTTGCACATAATCAGAGGAGTGATCTGCGGGTTTTGTAGATAAACCAGTTGCAGCAACTCCATCGCCTTTACCCTTGCCTCCATGACATGGGCCGCAATAAGTTGTGTAAATTACTTTTGCATATTTCAGAATCTCCGTATTGTCTGCTAAAGGGTTCTTTACATTATTTGCTTCTTTGGGCGCAACCCACTTACCTGATTGTGCTTTATTATCATTGCTTATAAGTAAGAGTACAAAAAAGAAAAACAAGTACTTATATTTTGCTGCTGCATATTTTTTCCGGTTTTGATTTCTTTTCATTTTTATTTATTAAAGTATAAAGCTATTTTGGAGAATATTAAAAAATTATGATTTTGAACATTCCTATATATGATATCTATCATGTTAGGCAATTCTAGCAATATTTTTTTGGTGTGGTAATTCTAAAACAGATATGCATCTTTTTTCTTTCTTTGTTTAAAGCATTTGGTAAACCATTTCGTATTTAAAAATAAAATTAGACTACTTAAATACTGCAACTGTTACATAATTATTATTATAATTTACATAATTCACAGGTGCGGTATGTGTTGTCAATTTTCCTGATGAGTAGGTTTAATAAATTCGTCCACTAATCTTAACTCAAAATAATGTATCCTTAGTTAAAGTCCAGGGGGGCCAAAAAAATTGCACACTGCTTAAAAATAAAAGGCCATCTTCAAAGACAGAGCTCCTATTTTTTAAAGTAGAATAAAGCACTATATTCACAGAGGCAAAAAATGATAAATATTTGGAGATATAAATTTCAAAACTACTTTATCAAGTTTCAATACTGCTTTAATATTAAAATACACATTCAAAAATCAGGGTACTTTGATATTTAATTTTTCAAAAGGAATTTGGATAAGAGATTTGAATTTTTCATTCTCTTCTTTTTCCATTTGTATATCTAATCCAAATATCAGGTCTTTTGCAGGTAATTTTTTAAATGTTCCAAATATCCTGTCCCAAATACTCAGCACATCTCCGTAATTAGAATCAGTAAATGGCCTTTGATAATGATGATGTACCTGATGGAGGTTGGGAGTGATAAAAACAAACCCTAATATGTTATCAATCTTTTCAGGTAACCGATAGTTGATATGTGCAAACATAGTTGTAAATACTTGGATAATTTGCCTTAATAATAAAGCCCAAAAGAAAGCGCCACTTAAGAAAACCCAAAGCAATGTAAATGATAACCTGACAATATTTTCCCCCGGATGCTCTCTTAAAGTTGTAGATATATCAACTGTATTATCAGAATGATGCACAATATGAAACCTCCACAGTGTTGCAATTTTATGCATGAGTATGTGATAAATATATTCGCCTAAATCCAATAAAAAGAAGGTTGAAAGAAAAAGCAGAAATGGATATTTGTCCAGATTAAAAAAGTAAAGTAATCCAAACCGGTGAATAGTTGTCCATTTAATAACTTCTACAAAAGCCAATCCTAAAAGTAACATGCCCGGAAAATTGGTAAAAATAAAAGACCCGTTTATGGATGCGTGTTTCCATTTTTTATATTTAAACAGTGCGCCATGAATATTTTCAATATTCCAGCTAATTATAAACAGGCATATAAAAAATACAAATTGTATTAAGTTGCCATGTGAAGAAATGTAATCTTGAAAATGATGATGCATTGGCAAGTAGTTCATTAATAGAAAATTTTCTAATTAAAAAATTCGTTTTCTTAATAATTTTAAGACTAATAACTTCTTACTTTTATTCGTTGGACTTTTGTACAATAGCAAGGCAGGTAAATCCCACATTTCTTGCTAAAGTATTTAGGTTGCTGATAATTAAAGAAATATCCCGACGAAATTAAAATATGAATATGTAGTAAAACTGAAGATTTTAAAAATGCCTAATGCTTATTAAATATTGTTTTATTTGAATATTTTTTTAGGTTAATATTAAACCAGGTTACTTGCGGTTAATGGGAATTGAATAACAGTTCATCTTAATTCCAGGGTATAAGAGGTCAACCTTAATTCAACCACGACATTAACTGTAATTATTTTCAAAGTATAAATTTTGATCACCCTATTCAGGCAATGTCTTAGATTTTTATAACATCATTCATTTTTTTAAATGTATGCCACATTGCATTACAACTGCAACAGCTTTTATGGCAATTTCATTCATCCTCTTCTTATCTAAATAGAATTATTAAAATTCCCTTTTTACATTCGCACATGCAAAAAATTAAAAATCTCCTACTCGACCTCGGCGGTGTAGTGCTGGATATTCATTTTTCAAAAACTAAAAAAGCATTTGAAGATTTGGGGGTTACTGATTTCGATACATTCTTTTCGCAATATCATGCATCGCCGCTTTTTGAAAACCTGGAAACAGGGAAAATAAAACCTACGGATTTTTATGAAGCCTTTCGCCGGGAAACAAAATTGTCAACAGAAGATGCTGCAATTATTGAAGCGTGGAATGCATTAATTGGCGAGTTTCCAAAAGAAAGAATGGAGTTTATAAAATCACTTTCTTCGAAATATACCATCTTCCTATTATCAAATACGAACATTATCCATTATGATGCGTTCATTAAAAAATTTCTAGATGAATACAACTATGACTTTAATACACTTTTCTCCAATGCGTATTATTCACATGAAATAAATTTACGCAAGCCGTATGCGGAAGCTTTTGAATATGTACTGGAAAAAGAAAATTTAAACCCTGCGGAAACATTATTTATTGATGACACCAAAACAAATACAGATGCTGCAGAAAGATTGGGTATGCAAACTATTCTGCTGGTTCCACCCAGGAGTATCATGGATTTGGATTTATAAAAAAGACCTGTAAGGGTTGGAGAACAATAAAAAGGTTTATGCAACTTAAAGCGAATAAAAAAGACCTATAAGGTTTTGAACTAAAGTAAAAGACCTATAAGGTTTTAAAAACCTTATAGGTCTGTCCAAAAAAAATCTTCAATTTATTTTAATTGATCATCAATATATGTTGCGATTTCACCGCCTTTATCCTGGCCTAATTTTTCCAAACTTCCTTTCAATGCAGGATCGGTAAATTTCCAGTATTGCTCCGGAATTTGTTTCCTGAATTTAATGATCATATCAATACCTGCTTTGATCTTACTATTATCATCCAGTTTACCCAGGTATTCTGCAAACGCTGTTGTAGCCTCTAGTTTCGCATTCGTTGGTGGCATATTTGCATAACCTTTTGCGATAAAATCATAGTCTTCCACTTTAGCATTTGTCATGATCACTTCACTCACTACATCTGCTAATTTTCCGCGTGCATCTGTGCTATATTTTTTTGCCATCGCGTAGGCATTCTCAGGATCTAATTTACTCAACCCTTCCAAAGCCGCACCGGACACAGAGTACGAAGAATCATTGATGAATTTTTCGTAAAGGGGTTTATACTTTGCATCACCTGTATTTGCTAAAATTTCAATGGCTTTTGATTGAGTTACTTTATCTTTTTCAAGATTGGCCACGGATGCAACCTGCAGCATAATACTTTCATTCGCTAATAAAACTGAATCATTGGCAAGCTGATCAAGCGTGCGTGAGCGCAGTCCTGCAAATTTATCTTTCAATCCCAGCGCCAATTCAGGCATGTGATTTTTAGCAAAATAATTATATGCTTCGCGCCTGTCCATATACAATGGTGCATACTTCAATTGCTCGCGGAAATTATCCGCAGTCTTATGATCTGTTTTTGATGTAAGTAAAATTTTATCCGCATCAAAATTGACCAGCGTTGGTCTTTGCTTATAATCAAATGTAAACGTGTCAATTTTATTTTTTACCCAAACATGATACCTTGTTTTGTTCGATCCGTTATAAACATCAACTGCAACAGGTAACGTAAATATTTTGCCGGTTGTTTGTTTTTGTTCAACAATCACTGTTTGTTTTCCTTTCACATCATCAAAGTCATAACGAATATCAAGTATAGGATGGCCACTGCCATAATACCATTGATTCCAGTACCAGTTCAGATCCTGGCCGGTAACACTTTCAAATGCAAGCCGGAGTTGTTGCGCTTCTCCGGTTTTGAATTTATTATCTGTCAGGTATTTTTTTAACGAGGCAAAAAATGCATCGTCACCCACATAATTGCGCAGCATATTTAAAATGCGTCCACCTTTTTGATAACTCACGCCATCGAAAACATCTTCTTTATCTTTATAATAAAAACGCACCAGGTTCAGATCATCGCCGCCACTATTGAGATAACCATTCATGCCATTTAAATTTTCTTCATCACCGGCATCTTTACCATGCTTATATTCTTCCCATAAAGTTTGGCTATAGTCTGCGAAACTTTCATTCACCGTAATATTGCTCCAGCTTTCTGTGGTCACTAAATCACCAAACCAATGATGAAAAAGTTCGTGTGCGATCACGGTTTCCCAGCGATTGCCATCTACTAATTCACGTCCATTTTGGTAAGCACTTTCCTGGTGTAAAGTGGCGGTCACATTTTCCATCGCGCCACTCACATAATCACGTCCAACAATTTGAGAATACTTTGGCCACGCATATTCTACGCCCAGCCTGTCTGAATAAAATTTGATCATTTCAGGAGTGAGTCCAAAAATTCCACGCGCATAAGGTGCGTATTCTTTTTCTACATAATAACTTACTTCTTTCCCTTTATAACTGTCTTTTATAATTGCATAGTCGCCTACGCCCATAAAAAATAAATAAGGTGCAATTGGCAGATCCAGTTTCCACTGATCGGTACGTGTACCATCAGCATTTTTTTTCTGGTTTACCAGTAAACCATTGGACAACGTCACATATTTTGAAGGAACGGTCATAGAAATATCTACCGTACTTTTTTGATTGGGTTTATCAATCGTAGGCATCCATGCACTGTTTGCTTCAGTTTCTCCCTGTGTCCAGATTTGTGTGGGTTTATCTTTATCTTCTCCTTTCGGATTAATAAAATATAAACCTTTAGCATCTGTGATAGCCGCGCTACCTTTCACTTTCAGCTCGTTTGGTTTTGAAACATAGTCAATATAAACTGTATAATTTTCGTCCATTTTATACATTTTATTTAATTGAATACGCAGTACATTATCAGTGTAAGTGTATGTCAGTGGGATTTTATTAGTCCCGTTCATCATTGCCACTTCATGAATATCCATTCCCTGCGCATCTAATGAAAGAGAATCTGTGGGATAAAAATGTGGATGCAATGTCAGCCACTCTTTTCCATACATATACGATTTATCGTAATCAAATTTTACATCGAGTTTTGTATTTACGACGTCATTGATCTTCGTGGCTTCGCCCCGGTATTCATGCTTCCAGGCCGTGTCGCCGGCTACCACCTTCACTTCCTGTGCGAAACTAAACGTGCAAAAAAGCAACGCAATTCCAGTTATTATTTTTTTCATCAAATAGTTATTTGCGGTAAAAATAGCTATTTGATGACTATTATAAATTGATTAAGTATAAAAGGCTGTAAAACAGTAATAATGGCAATTACAGGGGAAAAATATTTAATGTAAGAAAAAAATTAGGTGCGGTTTTCAGTAAAGGATTTGTTTAAATTATCAATCAGCTCTAAGATTTCGTCCTTTCCTGTATGTTTT
>JBDTAN010000290.1:0-7437 GCA_039924585.1 Chitinophagaceae bacterium
GCCATTACAGATCATGGAAATATGTTCGGCGTTTTTGAATTTGTAAAACAAGCCTGGAAGAAAACAAAAATTGTTGGAAAAAATGAAGATGGCTCAGATAAACTTGAGCCAGTTATTAAACCCATAACAGGTTGTGAATTTTATGTAGTGGAAGACAGGCACAAGAAAAATTTTACCAAAGAAATAAAAGATCAGCGTTATCACCAGGTATTACTTGCCAAAAATAAACAGGGTTATCAAAACCTTATTAAATTAACATCTCTTGGATTTATTGAAGGCATGTACAGTAAATATCCGCGTATAGATAAAGAACTTATTTTAAAATATCATGAAGGCCTTATCGCAACTACCTGTTGCATTGGCGCGCATGTGCCGCAAGCCATTTTAAAAAATGGGGAAGAGGCTGCAGAAAAAGAATTTAAATGGTGGCTGGATTTGTTTGGCGAAGATTATTTTATAGAATTACAAAGGCATCAAATAAAAGAACAGGATATTATCAATGAAACACTGGTACGTTTTGCAAAAAAATATAATGTACCGGTGATCGCAACCAATGACAGTCATTATACCAATGAAGAAGATTCCAATGCGCATGATATTTTATTGTGTTTAAATACGGGTGAAAAGCAAGCCACGCCGGGTATGGATGATTTTGTAAATGATGAACAACAGGTTAAAAACCGGCGCTTCAAATTCCCGAATAACCAGTTTTATTTTAAGTCGCAGGAAGAAATGCATAAACTTTTTGCAGATATTCCGGAAGCATTGGATAACACATCACTTGTTGCAAGTAAAATAGAACCGTTGAATTTGATCAGGGACATTTCATTGCCTGAATTTCCAGTGCCACCGGAATTTTCCAGCGTGGGTGATAAAAGCATGGCGCAATGGGAATATCTGAAACACCTTACCAATGAAGGTGCAAAAAAAAGATATGGTGAATTGACCACGGAAGTGTCTGAAAGAATTGAATCAGAATTATTCACGATCAAAACAATGGGTTTTGCCGGATACTTTTTAATTGTAGCTGATTTCATTCGTGCCGGCCGCGATATGGGCGTTTTTATTGGTCCGGGCCGAGGTTCAGCAGCGGGAAGTGTGGTCGCATTTTGTATTGGCATCACGAATATTGACCCGATAAAATACCAGTTATTATTCGAACGTTTCCTCAATCCCGACAGAATGAGTATGCCGGATATTGATACAGATTTTGATGATACAGGGAGACAAAAAGTGATTGATTATGTTGTAGAAAAATATGGCAAAAGCCAGGTGGCTCAAATCATTACTTATGGTACAATGGCCGCGAAAATGAGTATCAAAGATGTAGCGCGCGTGATGGATCTGCCACTTTCTGAAAGTAATGCATTGGCAAAATTGGTTCCTGAAAAACCCGGGACAAATTTGGGTCGTGTATTAAAAGCACCATTGACAACACGAGAAGAAAAAAATGGGGAGAAATCTTTGCAATCCAAAGAAAATTTTACACCCGAAGAAATTGAAGGAATCAAAAAACTGCGTCAAATTTATGATGGCGATGACTTGCGCGCCGCGGTTTTAAAAGAAGCGGAAAGATTGGAAGGTTCTGTACGCAATACAGGTTTGCATGCAGCTGGCATCATCATTGCGCCGCGTGATCTTACAGAAATGATTCCTGTTGCTACATCAAAAGATTCTAATTTATGGATCACGCAAATTGAAGGAAGTACGATTGAAGAAGCAGGTGTTTTAAAAATGGATTTTCTCGGTTTAAAAACTTTATCTATTTTAAAAACAGCGCTTGAATTGATCAGGCAAAATTTCAATGGTAAGGAAATAAATCTGGATGAATTGCCATTGGATGACGAAAAGACTTTTGAAATTTTTCAGCGTGGAGAAACGAATGGGATTTTCCAGTTTGAAAGTCGTGGTATGGTGAAATATTTACGCGAATTAAAACCGGATAAATTTTCACACCTCATCGCGATGAATGCATTATTCCGGCCGGGCCCACTGGCTTATATTCCAAAATTTATTGCCCGAAAAAATGGCCTGGAAGAAGTGGCGTATGATTTACCCGCCATGCAGGAAGTGCTGGAAGATACGTATGGCATCACTGTTTACCAGGAACAGGTAATGATCCTGAGTCAGCAACTGGCAGGTTTTACAAAAGGCCAGGCAGATAAATTGCGTAAAGCAATGGGAAAAAAAGACCGCAAAACTTTGGATGCTTTGAAAAGTTATTTTATTGAAGGCGGAGAAAAATTATTACATCCTAAAAATATTTTGGAAAAAATATGGACAGATTGGGAAGCCTTTGCTGAATATGCATTTAATAAATCTCACTCTACCTGTTATGCGGTTGTTGCTTATCAAACAGCGTGGTTGAAAGCACATTATCCGCATGAATATATGTCGGCGGTATTGAATCATGCAGGCAGTATAGAAAAGATCACGGGCTTCATGGAAGAATGTAAAAGAATGGGATTAAATGTTCTTGGCCCGGACATTAATGAATCCATTAAAGGTTTTTCGCCTAATAAAAAAGGCGAAATACGTTTTGGGTTGGGTGGCCTGAAAGGCGTGGGTGATGCGGCTATTGAAGGTATTGTTGCGGAAAGAAAAATGAATGGACCTTATAAAGATATTTTTGAATTTATAAAAAGAATCAATCAACGATCTGTCAACAAAAAATCTTTGGAAAGCCTGGTGTACGCCGGCGCATTTGATTGTTTCCCCGAAATACACCGTGCGCAATATTTTTATACACCACCCAATGATAATAAAAACGGGATGGAGAAAATTATCAATTTTGGCAACCAGTATCAAAATAATATTACACAAACAAGTAATTCATTATTTGGAGATGAAATATTAATGGATATTCCTGCACCAAAGCTTCCACAATGTCCGCCCTGGTCATTGACAGAATTATTGGATTTTGAAAAAGAAGTAACGGGCATGTTTATGAGCGGCCATCCTTTGGATCATTATAAATTTGAACTGCAACATTACCAGATTACATCGCTGTCTGAATTTAATGAAATTGCTTCTTCCACGACATTGGTTTCAACAACAGGAAACAAAGTTTTTCGGATTGCAGGACTTGTAACAGCTGCACAGCACAGAGTTACAAGAACAGGAAGAAATTTTGGTTCTATGAATATTGAGGATTTCCAGGACAAAACTGAAATCATGCTTTGGAGCGATGATTATGTGCGTTTTCAAAATTACCTGGAAAAAGGAAAGTGCGTTTTAGTTTCAGGATATTTTAAACAACGATATAACCAGGATCAGTATGAGTTTAAAGTATCAGAAATCCGCCTTTTGGAAACCACAAAAACAGCACTTACAAAAAAATTAGAAATATCCATGCATGCGCAGGCGGTAACTGAGGAGCTTGTTCATTTTATGGAAACAAACATGAAAAAAAATCCCGGAAAAAGTTCTCTTCACTTCCGCATTTATGAAGAAGCAGATAACCTCGAAGTTTCTGTTTGTACATTAAACCAGGGAATAACCATGAATGAAGCATTAACTGACTTCCTGGTAAATTCACCGGATATAGATGTGAAGGTCGAGTTGGTCGGTTCATAAATATGTTTTAATATTAATGTTTTTTTATCAATACCAAGCGCATGCTGAATTTAAACTTCAATCCCTTTCCCATTCTCGAAAGTGAACGACTCTCTCTTCGTAAAATTATATTAACCGATGCCCCGGAATTATATGAATTGCGAACGGGTGAGAAAACCATGGAATTTATTGATAAGGTTAAAATCGCCTCTGTACAAGTGGCGCAGGACATGATCCAAAATATGGATTTTCAAATTCAAAATAATGACGCCATTATGTGGGGGATAACTTTACCCGGATCTGCACCGATCATTGGTACCATTGGTTATTGGAGAATTTTAAAGGATCATCATCGTGCAGAAATTGGATACATGCTCAAACCGGAGTATTGGAATAAAGGCTATGTAAGTGAAGCCATGAACACTGTAATTAATTATGGTTTTAATAAAATGAAACTGCATACTATTGAAGCAAATATTAACCCGCATAATCTCGCTTCACGCAGGGTGCTGGAAAAACAAGGATTTCAACAGGAAGGTTTTTACCAGGAGAATTATTATTTTAATGGAAAATTTTTAGACACTACAGTCTTTTCTTTACTCAAATCAAATTGGCTAAAAATTAAAAAAATACAGGAAGAAAATAAACCGGCTTAATAAAGTATTCTTACTTTGATAGTGCCTTTGATATTCTTTAATAATTCCATGGCTTGTTTTGAAAGATGCTTGTTTACATCCAATACTACGTACCCAATATTTTCATTCGTTTTTAAATATTGCCCGAGAATATTAATTGTATGTGCTGCCATTTGAGCATTGATCGCGCTTAATACACCGGGAATATTTTCATGAATATGCAAAATCCGGTGTGCACCTTCCATCGGTGGCAGGCTTAATGCCGGAATAGTTTGAGAGCCATAAGAAATTCCTTTTTCAAGATAGTTGAACAATTTTATACTCACATCTTCCCCAATATTTTTTTGTGCTTCCTGCGTAGAACCACCAATATGTGGCGTTAAAATCACTTGTGGCATTCCTTGCAACGGCACGATAAAATCATCCCCATTTTTTTCGGGTTCTTCGGGGAATACATCTATAGCCGCACCGCCCAGATGCCCGGATGACAAGGCTTCTGCTAATGCATTTAAATCAACAACATTTCCACGCGCATAATTTAAAAGTATGGCACCGGGTTTCATTTGTTTGATGCTTTGCACATTGATCAAATGCTTTGTAAGTTTGGTTTCCGGCACATGCAGTGTTACAATATCCGATTCTTTCAACAACGCTTTCAGGCTGCCTGCAACTTTCGCATTCCCCAATGGCAATTTTGTTTCTGTATCAAAAAATAAAATTTTCATCCCCAGGGATTCCGCCAGTACACTCACTTGTGTACCTATATTTCCATAACCAATAATGCCCAATGTTTTTCCCCTTAGTTCAAAACTTCCTGTTGCATCTTTTAGCCATTTGCCCTGATGCGCAGCTAAATTTTTCGCTGGAATTTTACGAATGAGCATAATGCAAAGCCCTATAATTAATTCCGCTACACTGCGTGTATTACTGTAAGGCGCATTGAAAACAGCAATACCATTTTTCGTTGCTGCATTTAAATCAACCTGGTTTACACCAATACAAAAACAACCAATGGCCTGTAACTTTTTCGCAGCATGTATCAACTTTTCAGTTACCTGGGTTTTACTACGGATTCCTAAAATATGAACGTCTTTGATTTCTTTTAAAAGTGTTTCTTCAGGAATACTACCGCTTAATTTTTTAATTTGTGTATATCCATTTTTCCTGAATAATTCAATAGCTGCATCACTCACATTCTCCAAAAAGAGAATCTTGATTTTTTCCTTTGGATA
Organism: Chitinophagaceae bacterium; assembly: GCA_039924585.1. GTDB lineage: Bacteria > Bacteroidota > Bacteroidia > Chitinophagales > Chitinophagaceae > JAFDXJ01. The sequence continues at coordinate 5,423 of JBDTAN010000290.1, forward strand.
GCTTGTTTCTGTGTTAATCTTTTTGTGCATTGTACAACAAAAATTTTGCCTGGTTAAAAAATTATCCAGGCAGATGAAGTTCTTTTAAATTTATATAAACCTTTTAAAATTCAATATCCCCCGGATAAGGATTCGGGGGATATTTTATATAAAAAAAATAAAAACTATTTTTTCTTTTCGTAACGCTTTTTAAACTTGTCGATACGGCCTGCAGTATCTACCAGTACATTCTTACCTGTATAAAAAGGATGTGATGTATTGGAGATCTCAATTTTTACGAGGGGATATTCTTTGCCATCTTCCCCGGCAAGCATCTCCCTTGTTTGGGTGGTAGAACGACCAAGAAATGTAGTGCCATTACTCATATCTTTGAAAATGACGAACCGGTAATTTTCCGGATGGATACCTTTTTTCATATTTTTTTTGCTTTAGGCTATACGGTTTTTGCCGTATATTTTTTAAAATGGGCTGCGAAGATAAGGAGTTTTGTCACCCCTGGCAAATCTATTTCAACAATCCATAAACATTCCAATCAACTCTTCATATTTCCAAATTGCAGCGGAATTTCCAGGTTTGCCGTTTTACACGCCGCAATTATTTCCTGCAGATCATCGATTTTTTTTCCGGTTACCCTTACTTTATCATCCATAATTTGTGCCTGCACTTTAAAACTTCCATCCTTGATCAGTTTCACAATCTTTTTGGCATCTTCCTGTTTAAGGCCATTTTTTACGGAAATATCTTTTTTAAGCATTTTCCCGGAAGGCACTGCTTCTTTTTCAAAATCAAAAGCAGATGCTTCAATGCCCAATTTCATACTGCGCGTCATAATGAGATCGCAGAGCTGGCGCATTTTCATATCACTATCCGTTTCCACATGAATGATAAATGTCTTTTTATCAAGATCCATAGTCACCGGTGCGCCTTTAAAATCATACCGGTTGACAATTTCTTTTTTTACATTGTTCACTGCGTTGTCGAGTGTTTGCATATCCACGGAACTTTCAATATCAAATGATGGCATAAGAAAATTTTTAGGATGTAAATTTACAAAGAGAATTTAAATAAAGTTCACGCTTCTAATTTTAATAAGGTTTGAAATTTTGCGTGTAAAGTTTTCTTCTAAAATTATAGAACATGGAAAATTAAGGTTGAAAGAAAACAATGGGTCTTTGAAATAAATAATTGAGTTAGAAATATTATGATGAAAAAACTTTAAATTCTTATAAATACTGAAACCGGAATAATTTTAAATAAAATTCATGCTTCAATTTATTAATAAGGTTGGAATCATTTGTGCTGATGTTTGTTACTAAGGTTGAAGGAAAACAATAAATTTTTTAAATAAAATAAATGCAGAATTTTTACTTGAGCTTAAAGTTAAAAACTTAAAATATGGTTGGAATTATTAAGCAAGAATGTAGCTTTTAGTTTTTAATATAAACTGAAAAATTGAATACCTCAAATCTCAAGGCTGATAGCTGACACCTGATAGCTGACTCCTCACACCTTTTTATACAACTCCCTGTTCACGGCCATCTTAGGACTATACGCATATAAAATAATTCCAGTGATCACCAGGAATGAAGCGATCAATTCTGCCTGCGTAGGATGAATTCCAAAAATGGAATACTTTGTATTTACACGTATAAGTTCTATAAAAAATCGTTCGATGCCATTTAATATTAAATACACCGCAAACATTCTTCCCGCATATTTTATTTTTTTACGGATACTCCAGAGTATAGCAAAAATTATCAAAGCAGCAATGATCTCATATAAGGGTGTGGGGAAAACGGGTTGAGCTAATTTGAAACAGTAATCACCCCAGGTACAACCGGGAATGGGAATTCCTTCACCATTTACATTATGCGCATAATCAAAAGCCCAGAACCAATCCGGCATCCATGAAAATGGTTTTGGAAAAGTATTTACAATACCCCAATCGCCATCGCCCGCTACCTGGCAACCAATTCTTCCCAGGCCATAAGCCAGCATTAACGCGGGCGCAGCAG
>JBDTAN010000291.1:0-2930 GCA_039924585.1 Chitinophagaceae bacterium
AGAGATTTTTCAAACAGCATTAAATGCATTTGACAATGTTTTATCCAAACAGCAGGAAATCATCATTTCACTTTCGAACATGTTCACATTAATCTATCATGCAGAAAGTGCTGCGTTGCGAACTTTAGCTATGCAGGAAAAACCTGGTGCAGAATCATACGAACAGTATGTAGAAATGACTCAATTTTTTTTATATGAATCTTTAGATTCGATGTATAAAAATGGTAAAGATTGCCTCGAAGCTTTTCTGGAAGGCGAACAATTAAATGAGCAAATGAAAAAATTGGATACATTGAATTCCAGAAGTGATTTTAACCTGAATGCATCTGTTAAAAAAATTTATTGCATGATGCAAAATGATTGGCAGGAAAAACTTGCAGTCAGTTAAAGTTTTTTTACTTTCTCCCATATCTCAGGTATTCTTTTGATCCAAACTAATTCCCTTCTTTTTACGGATGCTTCGATTGCTGGTGTTCCAAAGTAAACTTTATTTCCTTCCAAACTGGAAGGAACACCAGACTGCGCAAGCACCATCGCATTCTCTCCAATCGTAAGTGTTTTACTCACACCAACTTGTCCCCATAAAGTAACTCCATCTTCAATAATTGTTGCACCAGCTATACCAACTTGCGCCGCAAATAAACAATTTTTCCCGGTGATCACATCATGGCCAAGATGCACGAGATTATCTATTTTTGTACCTTTGCCTATTATTGTTGAAGCGGTTACACCCCGCGCAATCGTGCACCCGGCACCGATCTCCACATCATCTTTTATAATTACATCACCACAACTATTCATGCGCTTGTACCATTGTTCTTTATCTTTTTTTGTATTAAAATAAAATGCATCACTGCCAATAATTGTGTTGGATTGTATGGCCACGTTGTTGCCGATCTTGGTATAATCGTGGATACAAACACCCGGATAAATAATACAATTTTCTCCAATGTTTACATCTTTGCCAATAAAAACATTTGGCATGATGACTGTTCCTTCACCCACAATTGCTGATACATGTATCATGGTATTTGTTGCTTCAAATGGCCTGAAATGATGGACAATTTTTAAATATGCTTCGAAAGGATTTTCTGAAAAATATATTGTTTTCCCAGCGGGAACATCCTGATCTTTTGAATTAATAATAATATGTGTAGCTGCACTGTTCAAACAGGTTGCATAATATTTTGGATGGTCCACAAAACAAATATCACCTGGCAATACGGTATGAATTTCATTAATGCCTGTTGCTTCTGCATTTGGTGATCCAATTAATTCTGCACCTATCAATTCAGCGATCCATGCGGCTTCAACCGGTTTTGCAAATTTCATGATTTAAATATTTTCTCAAAGGTAAGGATGTACAATATGCAATCAATCTTTTGTAAATCACCAAAATAAATTTCTATTTATATTATAATTATGCAACACAATTATGATGCATAATTTAATTGAAACACCGTTCAGACAAATTTTTTCATCAAATGCAATTGCCTGTTTTTATAATAAAATGTAACGAAAAGCACTTACACGCGTTTTTTAACAGAAAAAAATTTGGGACAGCAAATGATAAATTTTCCCTTCACGTGAATGAGAATTTTAAGCCGCTGTTTTCATTTTTAAAAAATTCCGCTGCACATTTTATTTTTATATTTCCGCCTGTAACCCTTTATCTATAGTACTTACAGCATTATATATAAATTGATACAATCACAAAACGCAGCAAATCAAATCAATATATCCTTTCACGCGCATTCTCTTCCATACGGATAAATGCACATACTCCAAAAAAATGTGAATAAAATTAATTGAACTTTTTTTTGTAGTAGCGAAAAGTATTTTTAATATTGTGGTGGGAATTTAATTCCCGGTACTTACTAACCCATCTATATATTAGTCCCGCTCTTGCGGGACTTTTTTATGAAGCATCAATATTATATAATTTATAAACCTTTTAAAACGCTTTCACAGTTCAGTGCAGTACCCGGTAAAAAAACGTTGAGTGATTTTTTTACACTGCAAAAAGATATTTACCCCGTCGGAAGATTAGATGAAGACAGTGAAGGTTTATTGCTCCTGACAAATGACACCAGCGTTAATAAAAGATTACTGGATCCTTTATATGCACACACACGGGAATACCTGGTGCAGGTCGAAGGAAACATTTCACAAGATGCAATTACAAACATGTCGAAAGGAATTGCTATCAATATAAATGGAAAAATATATACAACGAAACCTTGTGTAGTTACTATACCGAATGAAGAACCAAATGTTCCGGAAAGAAATCCGCCTATTCGTTTTAGAAAAAATATTCCCACAAGCTGGGTCAATATTATTTTACAGGAAGGAAAAAACAGGCAAGTAAGGAAAATGACTGCGGCTGCCGGATTTCCAACGTTGCGACTGCTTCGCACACGGATCGCAAACATTGAACTCGGCAACTTACAACCGGGTGAAATAAAAATGCTGGACAAAATAACCGTCTATAAAAATTTGTGGAATGAGCCTGGATAATTTTTTATTTTTATAAAATAAACACAGTTATATGTTCACCAGGAAAATGCAGGAATTTATGATCAGCACAAATAAAAAATTGCTGGATATACATATTATTCATGAATACCTTTCTGAAAGATCATATTGGGCGCAGTGCATTCCTATAAAAACTTTACAAAAATCTATCAAACATTCAATTTGTTTTGGCATATATGAAAACGAACAACAATTTGGTTTTGCCAGGCTGGTCACAGACCAGGCAACTTTTGCTTATCTCGCCGATGTGTTTATTTTGGAAACGCACCGCGGACTCGGTTTATCTAAATGGCTGATGCAATGTATCCATGAATATCCAGGCACAAAAAATTTGCGCAGGTGGATGCTGACTACGAAAGATGCACATGGTTTATATGCACAATATGGATGGAAAC
>JBDTAN010000292.1:0-4663 GCA_039924585.1 Chitinophagaceae bacterium
ACAATCAGATGGGAAAATTATCGCCGGTGGTAACAAATATTTTAGAGATTTGCCTTCAGCTTCTGCAAATGCAATGTTGGTACGTTGTAACCCGGATGGAAGTATAGATAAAACTTTTGGAGATACAGGCTTTGTATTTACGAAGGTTGGGAACCGGGATGCTGTGATAAGATCAGTGACCATACAAGATGACGGCAAAATCCTGGCAGTGGGTTATACCGGCGAGTACTTTTATTATGATAGCATTCGCAATTATATTAAGTTAATACTCATCCGATATAATAAAGACGGGAAACTCGATTATTCATTTGGGAATAGAGGCATAGCTTACATTAAAATCAGTAAAATTAATTTATATGGGACAGAAGTGGTGATACAACCTGATGGAAAAATTCTCGTGGCGGGATCTATAGTAACACAAGAAGTGGCAGGTTATTATGGTGCGATGTTCGTCGCCCGTTTTACAAAGAATGGGCAACCCGATTCTTCTTTTTACAATAGCGGCCATAGAATTCTATATTTCGGCTTCTACGCAAATGTTGGTGGGATGGCATTATGCCCTGATGGAAAAATAATTATAGTTGGTGAGAGCTCAGCTAAACAAACAGATGAGTCAGAACAATATACCATTGTAAAACTGACGGGTTCCGGTGAACTTGATGCAGAATTTGGAAAAAACGGAAAAGTCATTACACATTTACTTAACACTTATCCTCATTTTGTAAACTGCATGGTTGTACAGGCAGATGGAAAAATTATTTTAGGAGCTCAAGGTTATAATAATCTGACCACTGATGATTTTACAATTATACGATTTACCTCAACAGGTATCATAGATTCAACTTTCGGAAAAAACGGCATAAGCTATATTGATTTTGGATACGAAGAAAGTCCGGCTTCTCTCGTTATACAACCGGATGGAAAAATAATTGCAGCAGGATATAGTGATGTTATAGGGGGTTCACAAAATGAATTTTATATACTTGCACGAATTAACCAATCAGGATTGTTGGATAGCAGTTTTAACCATAACGGAAAACTTACAACATTTTTTTCTAATAAGGATCAAGCAAGAGCCCAAAAGGTTTTATTGCAGCCGGATGGAAAAATAATTGCAGTAGGGTTCGCAGACAAATTATATAGTAGAGCCTATGTTCCGGTTATTACAAGGTACTTGGGCGACGGGCCCGGAATTATTGCATCAGCAAAACAACCTGCAAAAACAGACCCCATAAAAGTCTTTCCAAATCCTGCTACTACGCTGGTCCAGGTAACCGGCCTTCAAAAAAATATGCCCACGGAATTAATCATAACAGACAGAACGGGAAATGTTTTAAAGAAAACAACCACAACGAATGATTCTTTTTCATGGAATATTGCAGATTTGAGAAATGGCTATTATTATCTTATTATTCAAAACAACAATTTAACCCATTCTGTTTTGTTGTTGAAACAGTAGAAATATTTTTCCTGGAAACTTCAGGATTCCTGATATTCATGGTTTAATCAACATCTCAAAATATTAATAAACCTGCAAGTGGTTCCTGTTTTTTATGCATTTTTGTAGTATGGACAATGAAAAATATTTTGAAGCAAACCTCGATGCCTGGAATAAAAGAGCGGGCGTGCATAAAGATTCAGATTTTTATGCCATGAAAGATTTTAAAGCCGGGAAAACTGCTTTGAATAAACTTGAATTATCGGAACTGGGAGATGTACATGGGAAAAAATTAATACATCTTCAATGCCATTTTGGAATGGACACTTTAAGCTGGGCAATAGAAGGCGCTGAAGTGACCGGCGTGGATTTTTCCAATGACGCAATTGATATTGCGAATGATCTTAAAGATGAATTGAATATTCCGGCAACATTTATTTGCAGTAATGTATATGACTTGCTTAAAAATAAAGATCTTGCCGGTGCTTTTGATATTGTCTTCACTTCTTACGGTGTGATCGGTTGGTTGCCCGACCTGGATAAATGGGCCGAAGTAATTTCATACCTTTTAAAACCAGGCGGTATTTTTTATATGGCAGAATTTCACCCGGTCGTTTGGATGATGGATGAAGATTTTGAATGCATCAAATATTTTTACCACAACCAGGAGATCATAGAGGAAGATGTAACGGGAACATATACAGACAGGAATGCGCCGATCTCCTATAAAAATTATAGCTGGAATCATAGCATTTCTGAAGTGTTGAATGCATTGATAAAAAAACATTTAAACATTTTGCATTTCAATGAATTTAATTACAGCGTGCATAATTGTTTTAATAAAACAGTAAAAGGAGAAGATGGTTTTTGGCGTATTAAAGGCATTGAAAATAAAATTCCCATGATGTATTCTGTGAAAGCAGTATTGGAGCTATAATTTTTTTTCAAAAAGTTTCTTCAGGTTTAAAACAGAATTGAATCATTGTTTTGCGTAAATAATTTTTATTGAAAATATTGATCATAGAAGACGAGCAGCAATTAGCTGAAAGCATGGCAACATATCTTTCAGGTGAAAATTATATTTGTGAAATAGCATCCACTTTGCAGGAAGCCCGCATAAGAACTGAACTGCATAGCTACGATTGTATCTTGCTGGATATTGGCCTGCCGGATGGAAATGGATTAACTATTTTACACGACCTTAAAGCAGATAAAAAGGAGGATTGCGTCTTGATTATTTCAGCAAAAGATTCACTGGATGACCGGGTTGCCGGACTGCAGCTCGGCGCTGATGATTATTTGGTAAAACCATTTCATTTATCAGAACTCAGCGCCCGCATTTCTGCCATTATCCGCCGAAAAAATTTTAATGGTAATAATAAAATTTCATTTCATGAAATAGAACTGGATACATTTTTGAAAACAGTATCTATCGGAAAAAATATATTGGAGCTTACAAAAAAAGAGTACGAATTGTTATTATATTTTCTTATAAACAAAGGTAGGGTGATCTCTAAAGACGCAATAGCCACGCATCTTTGGGGTGATGAAATGGATATGACGAACAACTTTGATTTTATTTACACACACATAAAAAACCTACGAAAAAAACTGGCTGATGCTGGTTGCGGTGATTATATCAAATCAGTATATGGTATGGGTTACCGTTTTACAAATTCATGAAATTATTTACAAAATACAGGCAGGTAAATCTGATAGCAACAAGTACCATTTTGCTGGTTAGCGCTTTGTGTTACTACATGATTGTACGGCAAATCCTCATAGCGCAACTGGATGATGACCTCACGACAGAAATGCAGGAAGTAATTGATTTTGTGAAAACAAATGATACGCTACCCTTACCTGTCAACAATAATGCAGAGCAATTATTTTTTACAAGGGTGCAACAGAATATTGCCGGTATACATATTTCAACAGTTCCCATTTTTAGTTTAAAAGAAAATGAAAATGAAGTGTTCAGGCAGATTGAATTTCCTCTAAGTATAAAGGGCAAAGATTATTTAGCAACTGTTCGGGAACCACAGGCTGAGACGGAGGATCTTATAAGGTATATTGTTTTGGTGACAATTTCCATGTTGGTTGTATTACTGGGGATTCTATTTTTTATCAATCGGTATTTGTTGAAAAAATTATGGGACCCCTTTTATAAAACTTTGGATGAATTAAAAACATTCAGCCTTTCCGGTAAAACAAAACTCAATTTGCAAAGTAACCAGGTTACTGAATTTGCACAACTGAACGAAGCTGTAAAAAGCATGGCCAGCCAGGTGCAACAGGAATATATTTCATTGAAAATGTTTACAGAAAATGCGTCACATGAAATGCAAACTCCGCTGGCTGTGATTCGCTCAAAAATGGATAACCTGGTGCAGGATGAAAATTTGAAAGCAGATCAACTCAATCAGCTGAATGATATTTACCAGGCACTTGGAAAATTACAGCATTTAATGCAGTCATTATTACTACTTACGAGAATTGAAAATGGCCAGTATGTTGACAATGAAATTATACCGCTGGACGAATTGATTAAAGAAAAATGTAACCAATTTCATGAACTGTTTCAAAGTAAAAATATTTCCCTAGAATTAAATGTTCAACAGAAAAATATCCCATTTAATAAACAACTGATTGATATCCTCCTGAATAACTTATTAAGCAATGCAGCCCGGCATACTCCTGAAGAGGGGAAGATTGACGTTTATTTAAATGAACTAGAATTTTCTATATGCAACAGCGGAGAAAATGCATTGAATGATAAAGAAATTTTTAACCGTTTTTATAAAGAAAATAATTCGCCTGGAATGGGCCTTGGTCTTGCTATAGTGAAACAGATCTGTGTTTTTGAACATTTACATGTTTCTTATAATTTTCACAAAAGGATGCATTGCTTTAAGATTTCTTTTATGAATTCAGATTCTGCACAGATTTGAGTTTTTCCTTTACCATTCAATAAATAATAATAATATGAAAAAGTTTAGTATGTTGGCATTTATAGCTGCTGTCATCAGTTTTACGGCATGTGCACAAAAAATGGATGTTTCAAAACTTCCGGCAAAAGTGAAGTCTGCATTTGAACAAAAACACCCGGGTATGTCGGCAAAATGGGATAAGGAAAATACGAGTTATGAAGCAAGCTTTAAAATGGACAAACATGACATGTCTGAATTATATGATGCAAACGGAGGATTACTTGAAACAGAGGTA
>JBDTAN010000293.1:0-3330 GCA_039924585.1 Chitinophagaceae bacterium
ATTTTTTGGCTTTAATATTTCAAGGGTTTTTAATTTCGGCCATTCAAAGAAAAAGTAATTTTTCTCATAAAGCATAGTTTTAGTTGAAATGGTTTGTAACCATAAAAAAAATTAATATATCCAAGGAATATTTGTTAATTTTATTTTAGAATCTATTTATGAAAAATCTTCTCTTCCTATCCATTGCTATTCTATTGGTAAGTTGCTCAAAGCAATCCGTAAACATTGATCCATCATCATACTCCGCCGTTATTGAAAACACGGTGGGTACAACCATTCAATTTAGCGGTTACACATGGAATATAAAAAATGGGAATCACCTTGGGCCGGGCCCAAACTTCTGGAGTAGGAATAATGTTTGGGTAGATTCCCTTGGCTATCTTCATTTAAAAATCACCAGAGATATTGCAACCGGGAAATGGTATTGTGCTGAAGTATCCACGCAACAAACATTTGGTTTTGGCAAGTGGCAGTTTTGGGTAGAAGGCCGGATCGATAAGATGGATAAAAATGTGGTATTAGGATTATTTAATTATTCCGGGCATGATGGCTTTGATGAAATGGATATTGAATGGGCGAGATGGGGAAATGAAAATTATCCCAATTGTAATTTTACAATCTGGCCTGCCAAAAAAGGGTTCAAAAATTTTTCAGCAGAAGAAGAAATTTCTATTAACGGAAAAAATTCAACACATCGTTTTACCAGGACAGACAGCTCCGTGTTTTTACAAAGTTTAAAAGGTTTTACCAATAAGGATCAAAACCTTCTGGCGTCTGCGTTGTGTACAGCACCACCGCATTCTATCAGTACATTGCCAATGCCGGCTTATATAAATTTATGGCTGTTCCGGGGATTACCGCCTGCCAATGGAAAAGAAGTGGAAATCATTATTCATAAATTTACCTATACACCTTAATGAAGTCTTTTCATTATACTTTTATAATTTTGTATTCCTGCTAAAACAGAACATGGAAAATATTTCCTTTATACAGATTAATTTCCACGCTTTATCTTGCAAATGTGTTTGTAAAAAAAATAACCTTATCACAATTCCGGAATTATGCTCGCCGTTCATTTGAGTTTACGGAAAAAATTGTCTGCATCTGTGGGCCGAATGGGAGTGGCAAAACCAATCTCATAGACGCCATTCATTACCTGTGTTTTACAAAAAGTTATTTTTCAAAACCCGAAAACACCAATTCCTTCAGCGGTTTACAAGGCTTCCGGCTGGAAGGTGATTTTGAAAATACAGAAGGCAATCAGCATCTCGTTTGCATTTATAGAGAAACCGGGCGCAAGGAAATCATTGTGAATGATGAACTGTGTAAAAAATTTTCTGACCATATTGGGAAGTTTCCGGCAATTTTTATAGCGCCGGATGATGTGCTCATACTCTCTGGTGTTCCGGAGAACAGGCGGCTTTTTATTGACAGTATTATTTCTCAAACTGATCATTTATATTTAAAAAAATTAATTGAATACAGGCAGGTACTGGACCAGCGGAATAGTTTTCTGAAAAATGCAGCGTCCAATAATTTTACAGATAAATATTTACTCGAAACTTTTAATCTACAGTTGATTGCACTGAATAATTTTATTTTTGAAAAACGAAAACTGTTTTTTACAAAATTCCTCCCACTAGCTGAAAAAGTATATAACAATATCGCCGGAAATACAGACCAGGTAACACTCTCCTATTTCAGCCAGTTACAAGAAGAAAATATTGAAGATTTGTTGAAACAAAATATCGATCGCGATTTATACCTGCAGAGAACCGGAAATGGCATTCATAAAGATGATCTTGATATCAAAATAAATGGTTTGCTTTTTAAAAATGCTGCTTCACAGGGACAACGAAAAAGTTTATTATTCGCGCTCAAACTTGCTGCATTTGATATCATTAAAGAAAATAAAAACCGGCCACCTGTTTTACTGCTCGATGATGTTTTTGAAAAACTAGATGAAACACGTATGCAAAATTTATTACAAAAAGTTTGTTTGGAAAATGATGGCCAGGTTTTTATCACCGATACACATGCTGATCGTTTGCAAACTGCATTTAGTGAAATGAACATGCCATTTCAAATGATTATGCTCTGAGAAAATTTCTATTGACAATTTAATAAAACCCACTGGCAAAATTTCTTTGCTCAAAGGAATAGTATTTATTATTTTTGACAAAATATGTCAAAATTGTACAATGGAAAGTTTAGGCAGTATCATCAGGGAATTAAGGGAAGATAAAAAACAGCCGCTTCGTACGGTTGCTTCTTATCTTGAAATGGACCAGGCCATTCTCAGTAAAATTGAGCGTGGCCAGCGAAAAGCCACAAGGGAGCAAGTTGTAAAGATGGAAAAATATTTTAAAACAAAAAGCCATGAGCTTTTGGTAGCGTGGCTTTCAGACAAATTAGTTTACGCACTTGAAGACGAGAAAGTTGCCTTGGAAGCTTTACAGGTAGCTGAAGAAAAAATAGCTTATACTATTTTTAAAAAAATCGACAGGCAGTCAATTCAACAAGAACTTATAAAAGGGATCAAAAAATTTTCAATGATAGAAAAAGCCTGGATTTACGGTTCTTTTGCACGTGAAGACGACGGCCCGAAAAGTGATATTGATATAGCTTTAAAAACGGAAGATTCATTCAGTTATTTTGATTTGGCTGATGTACAATTTCAATTGGAGCAACGAATAAAAAGAAAAGTGGATGTAGGGTTTATGGATTCATTTAAGCCTTACATTTTAGTGCATGTAAAACCCGACTTAAAATTAATTTATGAAAGATCCACATGAAGAAAGCAGGGAAAGATTGCTTCAAATTGAAAGATCAATTGCTGCTATTAAGCAGTATGTAAAAGGTAAAACCCAAAATATCTTCTGCACTACTGCTATTCTGCATGATGCTGTGCTACTTCAATTTGTAATTATTGGTGAAGCCATAGTGCATGTTGAAAATGATTTGTTGAATAAATATGATTACCCCTGGTATAAAGTGAAAAGTTTCAGAAATATGATTGCCCATGAATACTTTAATATTAAACTACCTGCAGTCTGGAAAATTATTGAAATGGAATTAACACCACTCGAGGTGCTTATTAAACAAATACTTAAAAACGAATTCTAATAAGAATTCTTTAATCAAGTTGTAAAAAAATTTCATTATTATCCTTTAAAGCAATTGAAAGGCTCAGCAAACAAAAAAATTTTAGAAAAATTATACGCATAATTATTTAAAATTATTTTACTTGTCACTTGCTTTCATATCCACCTTCCTCAACTCCAGCATATTCAACGAAGTGGGATAAAACCCAGTGATACCGGGCTGTAC
>JBDTAN010000294.1:0-6174 GCA_039924585.1 Chitinophagaceae bacterium
TCCGCGTGGAAAATATTAAAAGCGAAATACGCATTCGCATTTTTGAAAAATTCACAGCAAATAAAATTAATATTCCATTCCCTCATCGTATCATTCATATAAATAAAGACACTGATGGATGAAAAAATAAAAGCCTTTCTTTTCAACCCGATGATGGGACGCATAGTCGTCATCTTTATTGGTATTGCAGTGATATGGGTGATCGTGAAAGCCATTCAGAAAAATTTATTTTCAAAGATCAAGGACAGTGACAGTCGCTACCGCGCAAAAAAATTTGGAACATTTGCAGGCTATATTCTTACAATCGTTTTACTCATCGTTGTCTTCAATGATAAACTCGGCGGCCTCGATGTGGCACTCGGTGTTGCGGGTGCAGGAATTGCATTTGCCTTGCAGGAAGTGATCGCCTCTTTCGCAGGCTGGCTGGCCATCATGTTTGGTGGATTTTACAAAACTGGCGATCGTGTACAACTCGGTGGCATCAAAGGAGATGTAATGGACATAGGTGTTTTGCGCACAACGATCATGGAAACCGGTGAATGGGTGGATGGTGATTTATACAATGGAAGAATTGTTTTAGTAGCCAATAGTTTTGTTTTTAAATCACCTGTATTTAATTACTCCGGTGACTTTCCTTTCTTATGGGATGAAATAAAAATTCCCATACAATATGGAAGTGATTATGAAAAAGTTAATGAGATTTTATTGAATGCAGGCAACCAGATTGCAGGTGGCCTTTCCGAAAAATCACATGAAAAATGGAAAGTATTACAATACAAATACAAACTGGAAGATGCTCAAACTGAACCTATGGTTTCTTTAATAGCGAATGATAATTGGGTGGAATTTACTTTACGCTATGTAGTTACCTACAATAAAAGACGCGTCACCAAGACTGAACTATTTACAAATATTTTAAAAGCAGTTGATGCGTCCGATGGAAAAATAAAGTTTGCTTCTGCCACATTCCAGCTAGTAGAACCTTCGAGTTTAAAAGTAAATATCAACACTAAATAATGGATATTTTTCACCTCATTTCAATTCTCATCGTTCTATCAGCGGGCTTTGCATATATTAATTTTCGTTTTTTAAAATTACCAAATGTCATTGGCCTGATGCTGGTGTCACTCATCTTTTCAATTCTCATTTTGATCAGTGGTTATTTTTTTCCTGCTTTTAGAACAGCCATCACAGATCGGTTTGAGCGCATTAATTTCAGTGAAATATTATTGGAAGGCATGCTGAGTTTTATGTTATTTGCGGGTGCGATCCATATCAAATTAGAGGACCTAAAGAAGGAAAGATTGAGCATTATATTATTTTCCACCATTAGTGTTTTGATAAGCACATTCATTGTTGGTATTGTATCTTATTATCTGTTACACGCCCTTGGTTTAAAGATAGATCTGAAAAGTGCATTTCTTTTTGGTGCACTTATTTCTCCAACAGATCCTATCGCGGTAATGAGTATTTTAAAAACGACCGGCATTTCCAAATCACTCGAAACAAAGATCGCCGGGGAATCACTGTTTAATGATGGGGTAGCTGTAGTGATTTTTATCACCATTTATCAATTGTCATTACCCGGTGCAAAATTAGATGCCGGCAGTATTGCATTGCTTATTACCCAGGAAGCCATTGGCGGCTTATTATTAGGGCTGGCACTGGGTTTCCTCGGTTATAGATTAATGGTAAGCATTGACAATTACCAGGTGGAAGTTTTGATCACGCTGGCTATAGTGATGGGCGGTTATACACTTGCATCCCAACTGCATATTTCCGGACCACTGGCGATGGTTGCAGCAGGACTTGTAACAGGCAACCGCGGAAAAACGCACGGCATGTCTGACATTACGCGGGAATACATTGATAAATTCTGGGAGCTTATTGATGAAATTTTAAACGCTGTCTTATTTGTTTTGATCGGTCTGGAATTGCTGGTTATTGATACTTACAGGCTCGTGATCATCGCGGGATTCATCCTGATTTTCGTCGTACTAATAACACGATATATTTCTATATGGATTCCTTCCATCGCTATAAGAAGGCGCGAAAAAATAACACGCCCGACGTTGTATATCCTTACCTGGGGCGCATTACGCGGTGGCATCTCCATTGCACTTGCCTTGTCTATGGATCCTGCCATGTACCGGGATGTGTGGGTGACCATTACATTCATCATTGTTTGCTTTTCTATTTTAGTGCAAGGACTGACCATAGGGAAATTTGCACGCAAGGTACGCGGTTAGCTATTTTTTCAAAATCGTTAAAAATATTTTGTTTAAGTATTTTTTCATATATTTGAACAAAATGAACAACTTCTCCATTTCAGATATGTCCAGGTATTCGGGTATTTTACCGCATACCATTCGTATTTGGGAACAGCGATACAACACGCTAAAGCCCAAACGTTCTGATGGCAATACAAGGTATTACGACGGCAACCAATTGCGTCGTTTACTGAATATTGTGAGCCTGATGGAAGATGGTTATAAAATTTCCTGGCTGAGTGCGTTAAAAGACGCAGACATACAGAATATGGTTTATGAAAAAGAAAGTATTCATGTGGAAGCGCCTTTTAAACATTTTATTTTACAGTTGATATCCGCTGGATTAAATTATGATGAATTTGCATTTGAAAAAATATTTTCTTCCTGTATTGCGCGCTTTGATTTCCAGGAAACGTATGTGCATATTATTTGTCCTTTGCTCCAACAATTAGGTACTATGTGGAGTTGTGAAAAAGCATTGCCGCCGCAGGAACATTTTTTAAGCAATCTCTTACGGCAAAAAATTTTCAGCGCGATCAATGAATTACCTCCCGGTACAAAAATGAACAATACCTGGTTGTTATTTTTACCGGAAGATGAATACCATGATATTGGTTTATTATATGCACATTATTTACTGCGCCATGCCGGGGAAAAAGTGATTTATCTCGGAGCAAGTATGCAGGCGGAAACGATAATGGAGGTTTTGAAAAGTGTAAAGGTGAAAAATTTATTGATGTTCCGGGTCCATGATGACTTGCCTGAGTTACCGGCAAAAATACTGGGTGAAATTGCAAAGCTATATCCCAAACTTAAATTATATATGGCGGGAAATGCAGATTGCACTGCTAATAAAATGAATTCCAAAAAAATAACTTATCTTCAAAATCCTGCTGAATTGGCGCTTCAATTGGGGATTTGATTTTAAACAAAAGAAATATAAAGTATTGTCAAAAATTTGCATAATAGGAGCCGGATTTTCAGGAATGAGCGCAGCCGCATACCTTTCAGCAGCCGGCCATGACGTGCATATATTTGAGAAAAATGAATCCGCCGGTGGAAGGGCAAGATCCTTTTCAACTAATAACGGTTACACATTTGATATGGGGCCAAGCTGGTACTGGATGCCCGATATTTTTGAAAGATTTTTTGGCGATTTTAATAAGACACCGGAAGATTATTATTCGCTTGATTTATTAACGCCTGCATTTGATGTCGTCTTCAGTGAAAAAGATACCATCAGCGTGCCGGCAAATTATATAGCGCTGCAAAATCTTTTTGAACAAATTGACAAAGGCGCAGGAGAAAAGTTGAAAATTTTTATGCAGGAAGCGAAGTATAAATATGAAACAGCTATGGAAAAGATTGTCTATATGCCGGGCCTTTCATGGAATGAATTCGCTGATTTTAATTTGATCAAATCTGCCATGCGCCTGCAGGTTTTCTCTTCCTTCTCAAAACATGTCCGTAAATATTTCACGCATCCATACCTCATTGCACTGATGGAGTTTCCCGTGTTATTTCTCGGGGCTATGCCTTCTGATACGCCTGCGATGTATAGCCTGATGAATTATGCAGGACTTGTATTGGGCACCTGGTATCCGAAAGGCGGCATTACAAAAGTGGTAGAAGCTTGTAAAAAAGTAGGTGAAGAAAATGGCGCGGTTTTTCATTTCAAATCACCTATTGAAAAAATAAATATTGTTAATAATAAAGTAAAAAGTATTGAAGTAAATGGAAAAAATATTTATTGTGATGCGGTCGTTGCATCAGCGGATTATCATCATGTAGAGCAGGATTTACTGGATAAAAAATACAGGAATTATACAGAGAAATATTGGTCGCAAAAAACCTTTGCACCATCCTGCCTCGTATATTATGTGGGCGTTTCCCGAAAAATTTCATCCATGCATCACCACACTTTATTTTTTGATGAAGGGCTTGACCAACATGCTGTTGAAATTTACAAATCGCCGCAATGGCCCACCAGTCCTTTGTTTTATGTATGTTGCCCTTCCAAAACGGATGACAGTGTAGCCCCATATGGTCATGAAAATTTATTTTTTCTCATGCCTATTGCACCGGGATTAGAAGATAATGAAACAGAACGTGAAAAATATTTTGATTTAATGGTAAAAAAACTGGAAGTACAAACGGGTGAAAAATTTGCGGAACATATTGATTTCAAAAAAAGTTATTGTATCAAAGATTTCATACAGGATTACAATGCTTATAAAGGAAACGCTTATGGCCTGGCAAATACTTTAAAACAAACTGCCGTGATGAAACCATCTTTGCGTAATAAAAAAGTCAGCAACCTTTTTTATGCAGGACAGTTGACCGTTCCCGGGCCGGGCGTGCCACCCTCATTAATCTCCGGAAAAATAGCCGCCACACAATTGATGTCACAATTAAAAAAAGAAAAACATGAAATTGCTTTTTGACAATTTATCCGCTGATGTAAGCAAAGCCACCACCAACGCGTATAGTACAAGCTTTTCACTCGGCATCTATTTTTTAAATAAAAGAATGCGTAGTGCGATCTATGCCATCTATGGTTTCGTACGCGTAGCGGATGAAATTGTAGATAGCTTTGAAGGGTATGATCGCAAAACTTTGCTCATGCGTTTCCGGAGAGATACGGAAGAAGCACTGGCCATGGGCATTTCCACCAATCCTATTTTGCATTCATTCCAGCAGGCGGTGAAAGACTATGATATTCAAACAGCACTCATCGATCTTTTTTTACAAAGCATGGAAATGGATTTAGAAAAAGTGAATTACACAGATGAAAAATATAAAACCTATATTCTTGGATCCGCAGAAGTTGTTGGACTGATGTGTTTGCACGTATTCACAGAAGGTGATAAAAAATTATATGAAGATTTAAAACCTTTTGCAATGAAACTTGGAGCCGGATTTCAGAAAGTGAATTTCCTGCGCGACATGAAAGATGATTATCAATTATTGGGGCGTATTTATTTCCCAGGTATACAAATTGACACTTTTAATAATGTATCCAAAAAGCAAATAGAAGCTGAAATAGAAATGGATTTTAAAACGGCCCTGGAGGGCATTAAAAAATTACCCGCTTCATCAAAAGGAGGCGTATATCTTGCGTATATTTATTATCTTTCCTTATTTAAAAAAATAAAAAGATTACCACCACAACGGGTGCTCACAGAACGCATTCGCATTAACAATGGCAAAAAATTTAGCCTGATGTTAAACAGTATGGTTCAATATAAAATGAATTTATTATGATGCTCAGAAACCTTATATTATTGCTTTTTTTTAATACAGCTTTGGCAGCGCAAACGCCCACTATCACTGAGGTTCGAACGATGTACCACAATTCGTCTGAAGATGGCACATCATGCCGCAAACTGGTGGATATGTTATCGGCTTATACCCCTGCAACCAATCCATTATTAGCCGGTTATGAAGGAGGCGCTTTGATGATGCTTGCAAAACATGCATTTAATCCTTTTACCAAATTATCGTATTTTAAAAAAGGTAGAAAAATTTTGGAAGCAGCTATTGTAGCTGATGCACAAAATACAGAACTGCGTTTCATACGTTTTGCTACGCAATGTGATGCACCGGGTTTTCTGGGCTACGACGATAATTTGAATGAGGATAAATCCTTTTTATTGAAAGCGCTCGAAAATATGAAGGACAAAGAGCTTAAAAACTGGATCGTTGGATTTATGAAAAATAGTAAATATCTTAGTGAAACTGAAAAACGAAAATTGAATGCAGAAGGAAATGCTTTTATTGGTCGATAAAAATGATATGATCACGGGAACGCGTGAGAAACTTTCCGTGCACCGCCATGGTTTGTTACACCGTGCATTTTCTGTTTTTATTTTCAATGATAAAAATGAATTATTACTTCAGCAAA
>JBDTAN010000295.1:0-5835 GCA_039924585.1 Chitinophagaceae bacterium
ATTCTACAAAACATTTATTTAAAAAACCGCAAATCAAATTTGCGGTTTTTTCTTGCCTTTTTTAAAATTTTATTTTGTGCAACAATTTAACCATTTCCAAATGAAGAGTTCTTCATCTTTTTGTTAAGTATTAATATAGAATTTTAAATATGAAAATGGGCATGAGGAACAAATGTAAGCTATGATTAAATTATAGTATGGCATAATGCGTTCCTCCGGAACGCTTTTTTCATTCTGCATTATTCCTGTTACCCATAAAATGTTCCTTCGGAACATTACAACCAAATGAAAAATAGAGCGCAATATTTTTACTACAAATAAGCTGAATTTTTATAAAGCAGAATACAATTTAAATTTATTTATGCTCACAGTGTCAATAAAAATAGTCTGGTTATAGAAGAAATTTTTGTAACACAAAAATTAAAACTTTACTTCCTTACAAATTCTACCCGCCTGTTATTCGCTTTTCCTTCCTGGGTTGAATTGTCACTAATAGGCGCAGTATCTCCAAAGCCTTTCGTGCTGAGGCGTGCCGCATCCACACCTAATGTCACAAGCTGCGATTTTACTGCATCTGCCCGTTGCTGGGAAAGTGCGAGGTTATGCTCCGGAGTTCCTGAATTATCTGTATGCCCGTCAATTTCAAATTTCAATTCAGGGTTGTCTTTTAGCACATTTACAATCATATTCAACGTACCCATGCTTTCAGGTTTAATAGTAGATTTATCTACATCAAAATTAATTCCATGTGTCACGATTTTTGCTTCGGTGAATTTTTTCCCAACCATATTCATATTGCCGCCTGATGCCGCACGGACATTGCTAAAAATAATTGGCGCATCCTGGCCGGCAAGACCCCCAAAACCAAATGAAGTGGGTATTGCACCCAAAGACGGTACTACCAAAACCCGGTATTGATCCACATAACATTTTAATTGATTGTTCTTATAAATAATCGCGCAATGATGCCAATGATTTCTATACGTTTTCTCATCATACCCTGGGTATTGAGCCAATAATTCTTTCGGAAAACCTGATTCGCTTACTTCTCCTGACGTGGAGAATTTGACACTTCCCTCTAATACAGTATTATCGGAACTCATATAGTTTAAAAATAAAATAACAGGATAAGCTGGATCTGTTGGAAAATAATCAAATTCAATTGTAAAGGGATCCGTTAAATAAGTTTTGGTTTTCATTAATGGATTTACCCGGCAATAATTTCCATCGGTTAAAAAAAATGCAGAAACTGGTCCGGCTTTATTCACAACAGCCTGCCCATTATCCAGGTTCCAATGTGATGGAAATTCGCCGTCCATATCACTTGTAAAATCATCTGCAAATAAGATTGTATCACCGGGCACAAAATCATAATTCTGGTATGTTTTAAAAGAAACAGTGGTGTCAGTTGCAGCGCCGGGAGTTACTGTATTCGGCGTATTGTTTCCATTACTATTATTACTGTTACTGCTGTTATTATTATTCGTTGGATCAACGCCATCCAATACTTTATCAGTGGCATCACCTGCTTTTTGAGTAGTTTTATCTTCCACTTTTCCTTTGACAGTTTCTTTTATTTTTTTAAGGATTTGTGTGTGCCCATTATTGATGAAAGAAAAACAACAGATGGCAATCAGCAGGAAGGTTTTTTTCATATTTAAAATTTATACAAAGTAATAGCTGATTCGTATATTTTGCTATCGTATAAAAGGATGATATTGTGAATTTTTGAAAGAATCTGTGACAAAAGTCTTAAGACATTAAAAATATTTTGCGACTTCCTCCAGATTTTTTCTACGTAAATCCGGTACATAGCAATTATCCGCCGCATAGCCAACCGGTATCAATAAGTATGGTTTTTCATTCTCTGGCCTGTTGCAAATCTTCGCTAAAAAATTCATCGGGCTCGGCGTATGTGTGAGTGCCGCAAGACCTGCATTGTGAATCGCAGCCAATAAAAAACCGCAGGCAATTCCCACAGATTCTGACACATAATAATTGGCAAGCTTCTTATTATTTTCTCCAAACTCATAACTTCTTTTAAAGACAATGATCAGCCAGGGCGCAGTTTCCAGGAAAGGCTTATCCCAATTGGTTCCCAGTGGCTTTAAAGCTTCCAGCCATTCTTCCGGCATACGGCCATTATAACTTTCATATTCTTCTTTTTCCGCTTCCATTCGTATAACTTTTTTTATAGCAGGATCCTGAACGGCACAGAAAAACCATGGTTGCCTGTGTGCGCCCGATGGTGCAGTGGATGCTGTAAGAATAATATCATCTATAACTTTTTGAGGAATTATTTTATCCGAAAATTCGCGTACCGTCCTTCTTTCATTCATCCAATTTAAAAATGCACCGGCATTTTTTTCCATCGCTGTTTCGGTATACGTTTTCTTGGCGTATGATATATATGGATACCCTTCTTTATAAATTTTGTCCATCTTTTTTTTGTAAATATAATTATTCAAAAAGAACAAGCGCCCAACTACTCCACTCCTATCTTTTGGAAAATACTTTCAGTTACCATGTCTTGTGCGATCAGTAAAAAGTCTTCTTTATTGACTTCAAAAAAACCAAAGCGAAAAGGGAAACCCCAGGATTTTTTATTTTTTATAAATGAAAGCTTTTCTATCAATGGAATTATAGAAATAAATTCACAATCAAAAAATTGAACTTTTCTCCTGAATGGTTTAAAGTTTTCATTCATTTCTGCGATAAATATTTCTTCATCACGCACCCGGCCAATGGCTGTAAATGACTGGCATTTTTCATTACCGTTCATGATAAGTTTTGAAGAATAGATCAACATCCAATCGCCTGCATGTAATCGTTTAAGTGGCGCTTCTTTTCCATGTGATAATTGAATGAAACCGCCTTCCACGGCGCGCATCGTGTGATCTTTTGAAATAACAGCAATCCAAAATTTATTTGAATTCTTCAAAGAAAGATATTTTAATTAAAAATATTTTTTATTCACCCGACCGAAGGTGTTTTTGCATCATTCAAACTTATTTCGCGTAAATACTGATCTTTTAAATGATCATAGAAAGAATGTTTCCCTACGACATTTGAAATAATATTTGCCAATAAAGCAGACACCATCAAATAAAAAATAATATTATGATCATTCGTCATTTCAATCACCAGGATAGATGAAGTAAAAGGGCTGCGCGTGATACCGGTAAGAAAACCAACCATGCCACATAAAATCAACAAATTTGTTTCCGTATCAGATAAGTGCAACAAGCCCGAAATGGCAGCACCGATACTTGCGCCGGCACTTAATGATGGAGCAAAAATGCCACCGGATGCGCCGGTTGAAAAAGAAGCAATAGAACCAAAGACACGTAAAACAGGCGTGTACCAGGGTAAATATTTATCGCCGGTAAATAAAGTGGTTTGCATAATATCTTTTCCGGATCCAAATATTCTGCTGTCCACAAAATAGGCAAGTGTGGCAATTAATAAACCGCAAATAATAACAAACAAAGCCTGCTGAGATTTTTTCTTCAAAGTCTTTTTTCTGCGAAAAATGTACAATATTGTTTTTCCCATACCACTTCCTCCAAGTCCGGTGATCAGTGCTACTGGTATGATTGCAAAAATGATCCAGGCAGAAAATGTACTGAGTTTTGGATAACCAATATACAAGTAAGGGCCGGAAAGGTTCAGCGCGGTTAAACCCGCAACTATAACACCGGTTAACAGTGCAGATTTGAAAAAATTAAAATGTGTTTTTGTGAGTTCTTCAATGGCAAATACAATACCACCAAGTGGTGTATTAAATGCAGATGCAAGTCCGGCGGCAGCGCCCGTGACAATCATATTCCGCTTCGATATTTTTGGATACCATTCGGGTAAAATATCATTTATTTTTTTAAAAATCGCTGAGGATATCTGTATCGTTGGTCCTTCACGCCCAATAATTCCGCCACCAAAAATGATTACCAGGCTAGAAATAATTTTTATAAAAATTATTTTTGTATTTAGTAAAATATTGACCTTATGATTATTTTTAGGGTTCGCTAATTCAATGGCAGCGCTTACTTGCGGAATTCCACTACCTCTTGCATATGGCGCATATTTTTCAACAACCCACCAGGATAAGAAAAAACAAATAGGCGTAATGCAAAAAAAAGCCCATCCCGCTTTCAAAAATAAATATTGCCTTCCTTCTTCAGCCAGCGCAAAAACTTTTGCATAAAAAACAGAGAAAAGGCCGGTCATAAAAGCACCGAGCCAAAAAGGAAGTGCATTTAAAAAATTCCTTTTTAAACTGTTATTGTGTAAAGCATTATAATGTGATTTTAATTTCAGCCTGAGTGCAGTCAATAAACCCATTGTATTTTTTTGCCGGAGTTGAAAAGTAATTTTCGGCAACAAAGATAAAAGATTTGATAGGAGGAATTTTTAAAATATAAATTCGTATAAAAAAAAGAATTTATTCCTGCTGAATGAATTTTCCTATTGATTTTCTTAACTTTTCATAAACCAGCTATAAGCTAACTTGCACTTTACAAAATTTAAAATTGTGGAATGAAAAATATATTTTTAGTTATTTTCTTTTTCTGCGGAATTTCCGCTTTTTCACAGGACCAGTTTGATACAATTCCTCCTTATCAAAAAGATTCTACCTTCCCTAATTTTATGCTGCTGCAAACAGATAGCACCTGGTTCATGGAAAATCAGTTACCGAAGGACAAGCCCGTGGTGGTTATTTATTTCAGCCCGACCTGTGGCCATTGCCAGATCACCGCCAACGAATTCAAACAAAAAAGTAAAGACCTGCAAAACATTTTTTTTGTATGGGCCAGTTACAGTCCTATGGATGAAATAAAAATATTCGCACAAAATTTTGATTTACTAAACCACAAAAATATTCGCATAGGCAGGGATCCCAATTATATTATTCCTGCATATTTTCGTGTAAAATACACGCCTTTTATAGCAGTGTATAATACAAAGGGTAAAATTGTTCAAACCTTTGAACTCGGTACGGAACCACAAACTGTCATTGATTTGTTGAAGCAACAGCAGTAAGTTTATTTTCATTCTGTTTTTAAAGTTCTTTTCAAATTTGTATCTTTACAGCGCCTGTAAACAGGCAATTATTTTTTACATAAATACAAGAAACATGAAAATTACAGTAGTTGGCGCCGGAGCCGTTGGAGCTACCTGTGCTGATAATATCGCACGGGCTTCTCTTTGTACAGACCTCGTTTTATTAGACATTAAAGAAGGTTTATCAGAAGGTAAAGCCCAGGACATGATGCAAAGTGCAGCCTTACTTGGCTTTGAAACAAGAATCACAGGCAGTACGAAAGATTATGAAAAAACCGCGGGATCATCTGTCGTTGTGATCACTTCCGGTATTCCGAGAAAGCCAGGCATGACACGGGAAGATCTGATTGGCACGAATGCCGGTATTGTAAAAGATGTGGTTTCAAATATTTTAAAACATTCACCGGACGCGATATTTATTATAATTTCTAACCCGATGGATACAATGACATACCTCGCATTGACTTCCAGTGGAATTTCTAAAAATCGTATTATAGGAATGGGTGGCACATTGGATAGTGCGCGTTTCCGCTACCAATTGAGCACACACTTGCAATGTAGTCCAGCAGATTTAAATGCGGAAGTAGTAGGCGGACATGGTGATACAACGATGATACCTTTAATTCGCATGGCTACCTGGAACAGTGCGCTTGTAACCGATTTTTTGGATGAAGAAAAACAACAACAAATTGTTGCTGATACAATGGTTGGTGGCGCTACGCTTACAAAACTTATTGGCACTTCTGCATGGTATGCACCCGGCGCGGCTGGCGC
>JBDTAN010000296.1:0-5223 GCA_039924585.1 Chitinophagaceae bacterium
CAAAAGCCCATGTCCGTGCATATGTAAATGAATCCAAACCACTAAAACCAACATTGATCATCCGGTCATATACTGTGTTGCCCGCACCATAAACAGTTGCATCATTTTTCCAAACATCTACATACGGCGTTTGATCAAGTGGCTGATCCAAAAATAATCTTGCTGTTACAATATAGCCACTCGGTACCCAATCCATAAAGTCGCGCATCTTCCTGCGGCCTGTGGTATCCATATAGGAAAATTCAAAATTAAACTGCGATCCTGTTTTACCACATACACCACCACTTCCCAGGAATCCACCATAACTGCCACTCGGATTAGTGGAAGGAACAGCCTGGTTATACAAAGGTTTCAACGTAACAGGATCAAATACATTATAGACGACTGAATGGCCCAGGCAGCGATATGAACTGATGGTATAGCCATTGATCTGCACCTGGAAATCCGCATCCTGTATGCCACTAAATCCAAAAATAGAATTGATAATCTGCATGGAAGATAAAATGCTATCGTAA
This sequence comes from Chitinophagaceae bacterium, assembly GCA_039924585.1. Taxonomy (GTDB): domain Bacteria; phylum Bacteroidota; class Bacteroidia; order Chitinophagales; family Chitinophagaceae; genus JAFDXJ01. Next base: position 516 of record JBDTAN010000296.1, read on the forward strand.
TTCCATTTGCGTGAAAAACTATCAATATATATCCGTTCCGTGGTAGATTTTAAATGCTGGTATAAATGCGATTGATTATATCCAAAACTACTGCCGGGCAAATACACAAAACTGCTGGTATTCCAGTGATACACGCCATCGGTAGGTAAAGGAGCAACACGCCAGTAATACACCGTGCTATCTGCGAAAGGTATGCCAGCATTGAATTCCAGCTCTCCACCTACAGAACTGATCGATTGAGTATATTTTAATGGGGAATTAAATAATTCTGTTGTATCCAATTCTAAATTGTATTGCTGAAATGGCGCAATTGGATTTGCCGTGGATGCGACCAGCTTAATTCCCTGTTTATTTACAATGGCAAAATTGTATGGATAGTCGGGCTTCAATTCATCTTCATAAATAAAAAATGATTTTGTAACTGTATTATTCAATTCACTCAGTTCATCATATTTATTATTATCATCAATGGTTACGATGAGTTTGTTTTCACCCACATCTGTTGAGGAAACTATCGGTACTGTTAGTTTTACAGAATCTATATAACGAACGGATTTAATATTTTTTGAAAAAAGAGAAACTATATTCCCATTTGGGTATTGTCTTTTTATTGAGAATGAAACTGAATCGCCCATTGCTTTCCCAATATTATAAATATATGTCTTGATATCAAAACTTCCACTGGCTACAGAAATAAAAGTGGGATTAATGATGACCTGCGGTTCTTCAATTACAAAGTCCGGTTTGGCGTGTGCATTAATTTTAATTGCCGGATCACCGTGCAATACATTTTCTTCTGCATGCAAATAACGTGTTGTTGAATCAAGGCTTTTATTATTTAATAAAGAATAGATGGCGTCATATATATTATATGTGACAGGTTCATTGTAATTATCAATTGATAAAGATTGATAAAATCCTTTACAATAAACGTCCAAATAACTTTCCACACCAAAATGCGTACTGGCTATAAACCCAATAGAACCGCGGTCTTTGGCGAGTACATATAATTCTGATAAAGAAGTGATGAGTCCTAATCGCGAAGTGTCAAACGAAAAAATATTTCCCGCACTACATCCATTCACCAGGAACATAGGATATTTTCCGTAATTGTTATATTGGTCCGGAGAATTCAAATTATAATCCAATGCCGTTGCTGCAGAATGGCCAAAATAATTTAATAAACTGATTCCATTATCAAACAATTGTTCCATTAACGCATTCGTAATCGGTGTTACCGGTCCGGTGGAAGTTTTATTAAAACTGGTAACACTCGCCCCATAAAAAGTATCGATCACAACGTCGCGGTAAGCATTTAAATGAGCCGTGAGCGATGCATCGAGACTCGCATCATTGGCGCCCACAACATGCACCATAGTTTTCATCCAGGCTTTATTGTCGATGGTTTGTAATGTGCTAGCCTGTTGCTGTTCAAACAATTTTACTTTATCTAAATAGTTATTTATTTCCGTTGTATTTACTGCGGAAAGTCGCCCGATATGTGTTGCAGGTAAAGGATCAAGATTTTCTGAGGCCAATATATTATCAGAAGCCGGCCAGCCAAAAGTGGGCACCAAATTCAACTGGTCAATATAGGGTGAACTTTCATTTATCCTCGCCTGGTCATACGTTACCGCTTTACCAATGAGGAAAACCATTTTTGGCGCAGCCGCAAAATTTTTCCTGGCATACCTTAAAAAATTATGAATCGAAATTGGATGTTTTTTTATACCAAATGCAAACTGGTCTGTGAGTTCGTCTATATCATAAATTTTCGCATTGTAGGAACCACCGGCTGCGGATGCCCGGTATTGCCGGTAATTTTCAACTGCATTATTGGGAAATAAAATTTTGTTTGAAATAATTAAATAATCCCCCTGGTTAGATGATGAAGCAAAATTGATAAAATTTCGTTGCGTCAAACTGTTGATATTGAAAACATTTGTGGCATCCTGATTTACTAAAACAAAATCTCTTGCCACTGCGGAAGCGGGCAACGCAAAACGCAATAAACCACTTACACTTGTGTTTGCCACATATCTTTTTTGTGAAGTGAAATCATATAAAACCGGTGCGGGACCGGACCATGCAAAGTTTTTTATTTCTAAATAATTGCCTTGTGCATTAGGTGCGAGTGTAAATAAAAAATTGGCTTTGCCATCAAAGTCAAAAACGTGCGGGTATAAAAGTTCTAAAAAAGAAGCTGCCACACGGTCATTCACATTTGAATTAACATTGGATAAAGTAAACGTTACTGTAGGTGCACTGATGGCGGAAAGCGGCACAGCATTATTAGAAATTATTTTTGCTTCAAAAGGCAGAAGCGGTGCATTTATAAAATTAATTCCATTGATATCCGTTTTTACTGTGCGCCCATTTCCCAAAAAAGAATTTCCTGTAAAACAAACAGACAAAGTAGCTTGCGGGCCGGAAGCTGCTACATGCAAACTGCTTGTTTGCTGATTGGCCGGCCCGTCCGGGTGAATGTCGCCTGTCGTCCACAACTCTCCCACATCATACGTGGACGAATACACATATTCTCCATAGTTCACTGCTTTTCCGCGATTGATCTGGTCTTTAAAATCAATGCGGAAATGATACATAAAATAAGGATCAGGTGGAAGGATATTTCCAGCCACATCATTGATCGAATTTATAAATCGTTTATTGCCACCTGCAGGATTTATAGTTAAAAAATAACTGGATGTATCTGTTTCAAAACTGTAGGCATCATTCAATTGGTTCGCAGGATCTTTATACAAAGAATTATCCGGTTTCCCATCATTTTGCTTGCCCCAAATTTCAATATAACCACCGGCAGGTAATGGACCTGAAGCTACTGACGTATACATGGTTTCTTCTTGCCCATTTCTCCATAACTGGAATTGCTCTACTGGTACATTTTGCAAACCGGCTGCTACTAATGTTGATTGGTTAATGCGGTAATCAGCGTTTCGGGGAATTTTAAATTTGTAATAGGTTTTAGAATAATCTATCCACTCATTATTATATGCCTGCGAAAATGTAGTTGCAGCAATCAATAATAAAATAAATATGGATAAAAATTTCTTCATGTTTTCTTTCACGATTTTGGATAATAGCCTTTTTCTTTTTTAGGTTTTTCCGATGCAGGCAATTTAGGAAAATAACCGCCTTTTTCACTCTTCGATTTTTTGGGTAAAATATCCAGTCTTAATGAAAATATATGCGAGTACAAAGGATTTGACTGGTTGGCCAAATTGGTGTATGCGTAATCAATACTCACATTTCCGATCTTAAAACCCGCACCAATACTGGGCTGGAAGATCCATACTTGTTTTTGATTTAATGTGTCACCGTCTGCCAGTGCCTTTTGAAAATTTTGTGCACCCGCGCGGATAAAAACAACGTCATTGATATTTGCTTCAATACCAAAATGCGGGTCAATGCTTACGGGGTTTGCACTGATAAGCGTATTTCTTTGCCCATCGAAAGTTACATTTAAATCTGTTTCAGCAAGGAGATGAAAGTTGTCACTAAATTTAAAATTGTATCCGCCTCCGATCACAAGTCTCGGTGCAGTGAGTTCCGTTGATTTTATAGGAATATCATTATTCGTGAGGTATAAAACTTCCTTTTCCCTTTCATCAAAAGAAAAAGACCAGGCATTGAAAGTGGTAGTAACATCACGGGCTGTAATGCCCAAACGCCAGGTCGGGGTTTTATACATGAATCCAAGATCGAAACCAAAGCCCCAGGCTGTAGCAAAACTTCCTACACTTCTGTAAATTATTTTTGTATTGGCGCCCCAGCTCAGTTGTCTTTTTTCTTCATCTTTAAACAAGTGTGAATATGATAAAATAAACGCGTAATCCGCAGATGAGAAAGACTGGATATTATTATAATTCAGTGAACCATCCGGCTCCACGAGGAAAAGTGTATTGGGAATATCATCCACGCCAAAACGCATAATGGAAATACCGAGTGATTTATATTTATCCCCGATAGGCATTGCGCCGGATATATAATCATACTTACCAATGCCGGCGAAATAATCGGCGTGCATCAGTCCAATTGAAGGATGGTCGAAAACATAGACAAGCCCGGCTGGATTCCAGTAGCCTGCGTCTCCATCTTCGGTACTGGCTACTTGTGCACCGCCCATTGCGAGGCCGCGCGCGCCGGCACCGATATTGAGAAATTCATTAGAATATTTACGGAATTGTGCCTGGCATGCCCCTGCTGAAATAGTCATTAATAGCAGGCAAATCAGACGGCACGGGAGCTTCATAAGTGTAAATTAGGGCGAATGTAAGGCGAATAATTATTTTGCCTCTAGAGATATACGTAGTAAACGTTAAAATATTTTGTGGGGAGGGGGATTTGTGGGAAGAAAAGAGGGGCAAACTTAAAAATTAGTACTTAACATTTCGAGATATAAACAGATAGATTATTTATTTTTTATCAAGTTTATAATTAATTCCACCATTAAATCTTTTTCATTTGGATCACTTTGGGCAACTAATAAAGCTAATGCTACAAGTGCATTATCATTAATCTTTAATTCGCCATTTGAATTAAATCGATGTTTATTCTTCTCTAAAAACCAAATAAACATAAATGCACCGATTCGTTTATTACCGTCGGTAAATGGATGATTCTTAATTATAAAATATAACAGGTTGGCCGCTTGTTCTTCAATAGTTGGGTAAACATATTTTCCATCAAA
>JBDTAN010000297.1:0-6739 GCA_039924585.1 Chitinophagaceae bacterium
GTTTTAAATCTCACAGAAACTATTCATGAAAATTGGGAAATGGAATTAAGTGGCAAATCTGTGTGGAAAGAAATATTAAATACTGACAGTAAAGAATTTTGGGGTTCAGGAAAAATAATCAATAAGACCATTCTTGTTGAGCCGGTAATTGCTAAAGAACCCATTGAAGAAAATGAAAAAGTGAATGATGCTGCGGTAAAAACTACAAAGCAAGCAACTGCAAATATGTATAAAGTAAGTATGCGGCTTCCGGGTTTGAGTGCAGTAATTTTGAAATAAATGAAGTTACTTTCCTGTCTTTAAAATTTCCTCCAGCCTGTTTAATAAACTAAAAATGGTTTTGTCTAATACTTTCTTTTTGAAATATCCTGGAAAAGAGTTGTTCGTCCAGAGAAAGAAAGTCAGGTATTGTAAAAGGTCTTCCAACGATGCATTTTTGGAAAATTCGACAAGAGATATAAAGTTCCTGTTTTCCTGTAAAAGCTTTGCATAATTGGTATCAGCGAAATTATAACTGTAAAAATCATTGAGGAAAAGTTCAATATTTTTATCTAATAATTTTGCATCAGTTTGCCCTGAAAACGCCTCTTTATAAGATGAAATTTTATATAAACCATCTAATGATTCTGTGGTAAGTTTGGACAACATTATATAAATTTAATATGAATTGTCACTTGAATATCAACATTCTAATTTTTAAATTCATTTTAATATTTGCCTTAATTTTTCCTTAAATTCAATGAAGTACTTTTGTATTTTGAATAAATAAGCAGATGACAGTTTTACATAACAAAATTTCAAATAAGGAACTCAAAGGGAAAATGCTGGCTGAAACAGAACCGCGTAAAACCTTTAGTTTTTACAGGTATCTTAAAATAACAGAACCGTTGGTTTTTCGGGATGAAATGTATTTAAAATTGCAAACTTTAAATGTTTTTGGGCGGATATATATTGCTTCAGAAGGAATTAATGCGCAGGTGAGCGTGCCGGAAAATAATGTTGATCTTTTTGGGCATTATTTAAGCAACTTACCAGGTCTTGAAAATATACGATTGAACCCTGCTATCAATGACGATGGAAAATCTTTCTGGGTTTTGAAAATAAAAGTTCGTAAAAAAATTGTGGCAGATGGTATTGAAGATCCTTTGTTTAACATGCAGAAAAAAGTCAACTATGTAGATGCAGGAAAAATGAATGAAATGCTGGATGATCCGCAAACTATCATCGTTGATATGCGCAATCATTATGAATATGAAATCGGCCATTTTTTGCAGGCAAAAGAATTGCCTTCGGATACATTCCGAGAGCAATTGCCTATGGCTGTTGATCTGTTAAAAGGCCATGAAGAAAAAAATATAGTGATGTATTGTACCGGTGGAATTCGTTGTGAAAAAGCGAGCGCCTGGTTATTGCATAAGGGATTTCAACATGTATTTCATTTGGATGGTGGCATCATTCAATATGCCAAACAAGTACAGGAAAATAAATTGGAAAATAAATTTACCGGTAAAAACTTTGTCTTCGATAACAGGCTGGGGGAGCGGGTTTCAGCAGAAATTATCGCTCATTGCCACCAATGCGGAAAGCCCTGCGATGACCATGTGAATTGCGCGAATGATGGTTGTCATTTATTATTTATTCAATGCAGTGATTGTGCTGAAAAAATGGAACATTGTTGTTCTCAAGCTTGTAAAGAAATGTTGGCAATGCCGGATGAACGCCGCAAAGAATTACGTGCCGGGATTGATAAGGGACAACATATTTTCAATAAAAGTAAAACCAGGATTCGCCCTACACTAAATGCATTTAAAAATGTAGAAAAGTAATTGTCATGTTTTAAATGATGCCGCGGGTTTTTAATTCCAGCAAAATATTTTCATATAATATCTCATCAGTCAATGGCGCCGGATTAAATTTCTCACCAATCAAAATTTCATACAATTCAATATATCTTTTGGAAATAGCATCTACCCAATCATCACTCATATTGGGAACTTGCTGACCTGCTTGTCCCATAAAATTATTTTCGATCAGCCATTCCCGAACAAACTCTTTACTTAATTGTTTTTGGCGTTCTCCTTTTGTTTGTTTCTCTTCAAAATCTTTTGCATAAAAATATCGCGAAGAATCCGGCGTATGAATTTCATCCATTAAATAAAGTTCTTCACCAATTTTTCCAAACTCATATTTTGTATCTGCCAGGATCAGTCCATGTGAAGAAGCGATTTGTTTACCCCTTTCAAATAAAGCCAGCGCGGTTTTACTCAATTTTTCCCACTCATCTTTTGAAGCCAGCCCTTGTTGAATGATCTCTTCTTTGGAAATATCCTCATCATGACCAGCTGCTGCTTTTGTAGAAGGCGTAATAATAGGGGAAGGAAAAAAATCATTTTCTTTCATATTATCAGGCATCTCCGCACCGCATAAAATTCTTTTGCTTTGCTGGTATGTCCTCCAGGCGTGACCTGTGAGATTTCCACGTACAACCATTTCTATTTTAAAAGGCAAACATTTTTTCCCCAGGGAAACATTGGCTGCAGGTGTTGATACCAACCAGTTCTGACAAATATCTTGAGTAGCGCGAAGCATGTAAGCGGCAACCTGGTTAAGCGCCTGGCCTTTGAAAGGAATAGTCCTGGGCAATATCACATCAAATGCGGAAATGCGGTCACTGGCAATCATCAGCAGCCAGTTATTATTAATGGTATAAACATCCCGCACTTTACCTTGGTAAAAATGTGTTTGTTGGGGGAAATCAAATTTTTTCATCCATCAAATTTATTTTAAAATTATACGTAGGCATTTATTTTTCTAAATTTTAATCAACAAGTTCTGTACATTTTATTTTTATTTTTTTTTAAATAAAATGTTATTAATTATTATTGTGCTAATTTTAATAAAACAATCCCTTATGAGTAAAACTAACATTCAGAAAATCGCTTTCTTTTTTGGTAGCTTTTTGCTTTTCTGCATGACGGCATTTGCGCAGTCCACGACTGTTTCCGGTACCGTTAAAAACAGTGAAACAAAAGAAACGCTATCAGCCGTATCCGTCCTTATTAAAGGCTCTTCCATTGGCGCTTATACGGATGATCGTGGTTTTTTTAAATTTGCCACTGCTCAAAAACCGCCATTTACATTGGTGGTAAGTTCTATTGGGTATTCGCCTAAAGAAATTGAATTTACAGGTACAGACCTAGCTGTTAATTTAGAACCATCTTATGCACTCGGCCAGGAAATTGTTATTGCTGCTTCCCGCTTACCGGAGCGTATTCTTGAATCACCGGTTTCTATTGAAAGAGTGAATGCCGCCACCATTCGCAATGCACCCGGCGCAAATTATTATGATGCATTGGGAAATTTAAAAGGTGTTGATGTAACTACATCCAGTTATACTTTTAAAACGGTTAGTACGCGCGGATTCAACGGTAGCGGTAATCTACGTTTCAATCAATTAGTAGATGGCATGGACAACGCTGCACCTGCATTGAATTTCTCTGTAGGAAATGTAATTGGAGTTACTGAATTAGATGTAGATAATATGGAATTGCTGTCCGGTGCGTCCTCTGCATTGTACGGTTCGGGTGGATTGAATGGTACATTATTAATTACCAGTAAAGATCCGTTCAAATACCAGGGCTTGAGTGTGTTGATTAAACAGGGAGCTATTCATTTAAATGATTACCGCCATGCTACTTCGCCTTTTTATGACTGGAGTTTGCGTTGGGGTAAAAAAGTGTCTGACAAATTTGCTTTTAAAATCGGCGCTTCCTATTCTAAAACGGATGACTGGCAGGCAAATGATACAACCGATCTTTTACGGAATAATGTTTTAAGCCAGATAAAACCGGGCGACAGGCAATCTGATCCTAATTATGATGGTGTCAATGTTTATGGAGATGAAGCCAGCGCAAGTATGCAGGATATAGCTTTGGCGGGAATTTTTGGTCCATCTAATCCTACATTAAATACAGTTATTGGAATTTTGGGTACTCAACTTGGACACGCACCTACACAACAGGACATTATTGGCTATTATGCCATGCATCCAGAATATGGTGTTTTAAATGTTTTTGGAGCCGGCATCGCTAATAATGTTTTTGGCGGGCAATTGGTAAGCCGTACCGGCTATGCTGAAAAAGATCTTGTTGATTATAATTCATTCAATTTGAAATTATCAGGTGGTTTATATTTTAAGATCACACCAACTATAGAAGCTTCACTTTCTGGAAACTGGGGACTTGGAAATTCTGTGTACACAGGTTCTGATCGGTACACTTTGAAAAATTTTAATATTGGTCAGTACAAATTGGAATTTAAATCTGCAAACTGGTTCTTCCGAGCTTATACAACACAGGAAAATTCTGGTGATTCTTATGCAAGTACACTTGCATCTCTTTATGTAAATAATGCATGGAAAGATAATGGAACCTGGTTTGGTCAGTATACGGCAAACTATGCAGGTGCTGTATTACAGGGTGCTTCTCCAACGGATGCACATGGTATTGCAAGAGGCCAGGCAGATTTGGGCCGCTATATGCCGGGTACTCCGGAATATATTGCTGCTTTCAATAAAGCAATCACCACTTCTATTAATGATGGCGGTGCTCAGTTTGCTGACAAATCCGATCTCTACCAGGTTGAAGGTCAGTGGAATTTTAAACAATATATAAAGTTTATAGATGTTTTGGTTGGTGCGAGTTACAGGCTTTATAATATTAATTCACAAGGAACAATTTTTGCGGATACTGCAGGCCCAATTAAGATCAATGAATTTGGTGCTTATATTCAATTACAAAAAGAATTATTTAATAATGTATTGAAACTTTCTGCTTCAGGCCGTTTTGATAAGCAGGATAATTTTAAAGGTAATTTTACACCTCGTGTTACGGCTTCTATTAAAGTGGCTAAAGATAATTTCTTCAGGCTTTCTTACCAGCAGGCATACCGTTTTCCATCCAACCAGGATCAGTATATTAATTTGACAACACCAGGAACAAAATTGATTGGCGGATTACCTCAATTTGGTACCTTTTATAATTTTGCCACAAATCCAGTTTATACAGCGGAAAGTGTAGTTGCTTTCAGAAATTCTGTAGCAGCCGGTGTACCAAATCCCGGATTATTGGTGAAAGCTGATTTTGTAACGGTACAACCTGAAAAAATGGAATCTTATGAAGTTGGTTATAGGGGTATCATAGGCAAAAAACTGTTGGTTGATGCTTATTATTATTTCAGTAAATATAATAATTTCATTTTGCGTTCTGCAGTAGCTCGTGGTATAGACAATGATCCTGCAACTTCAATTTCACAATTAAGCAGTCCATTCACTACACAGAACTTTTCCTTTGTTACAAACAGCAAGTCAGCAGTAAATACAAATGGCTGGGGAGTTAGCCTGGAATATAAATTAGGTATGAAAGGTTATCGCATAATGGGAAATGTTTATGGCGATGACATCAGTGGCGTTCCGGATAATGGAGTGGCATTTTTCAATACACCTAAAACACGCTTCAATCTTGGTCTTTCCAATGATGATGCTTATAAAGGACTTGGTTTTAACGTGATTTACAAATGGCAGGACAAAGTAAGTTGGGAAGGTACTTTCGGTACAGGAGAAATTCCATCATTTGGTACTTTGGATGCTCAGGTTAGTTATAAGTTAAATATTGGTACTTCTAAAAACCAAATTAAATTAGGCGCGACCAATTTGCTCAATAAATACTATCGAAATGCATTTGGCAATCCGTATGTAGGGGGTTTATACTACATCAGTTTTGGCTACAATGTATTTTAAATAGTTCTTACTTTTTAAGGAATGGCCGGCCGATAATGCCGGCCATTTTTTATGGAAATCACATTGAAAATCGTATGCGAAATTTGTATAAAAATAATTCATATTTTAGCAAAAATTGAAAGCAACCTAATATGAAAAAATATGTTGAAATCATCTTTCTGAATGCTTTGCTCATTTTAATATTTGCTTCATGTAAGAGTAATGCTTCCAACAGAAATATAAAAGATACGATACCGGCAGCTTCACCAAAAGACATAACTATCCAGGGAAGTTTTAATAGTAAACTTGATGTGTTTTTTGACAGCAGTCAACTTACTGGTTTCCTGCAAGCTTTCCCGGTATTGAAGCCATTAAAAAAAGACCTGGACTCATTTTATTTTAAAAGAAAATTTGCACTTGCCTGGTATGATAAAAGTGGTTTAATAGAACCCGCTGTAAATTTATTTAACCGCATACAAAATATAAGTGAAGAAGGTTTGCGGGATTCATTTCCCTATAAAAAAGAATTTGTTTCGTTGATGAAAAATAATGGTTTAGATAGTAACAACAGGCCATCCACTTACACGGATTTCATGCTCACCGCACAATACTTTATGTATGCTAAAAATGTCTGGCAGGGCATTGATGAAAAACAATCTGTGTCAATGGATTGGTTGCTTCCACGAAAAAAAGTTTCTTATAATGAATTATTGGATTCCCTGGTTTCAGGAAAAGATGTGTTGAAAGAAGCGCCTGTGTATGCACAATACACAAAGCTGCGCAATTTTTTAAAAACATATAAAGATATACAGGCGAAGGGCGGCTGGCCAATCATTGAGCCGGATAAAAAAGTTTTAAAGTTGGGTGATTCATCTGCTTCCGTAATAGAAATGCGCAAGTATTTTTTGATCACCGGTGATATGTCCGAAAATAATAACAATCCAATCTTTGATTCTGCATTAT
>JBDTAN010000298.1:0-6021 GCA_039924585.1 Chitinophagaceae bacterium
GCGCATGTTGCAAAAGATAGGGACTGCTTTCATGAATAAGATGATTGGTATGTGTATGCTGATCCATTTTATAAAAATATTTTTAAAATAATTAATGCTATTCCTGTGAATTTTTCATCTTTGAGGCGATTTCATGGAAATTACAAATTAATAATGGATAAAATAAAATCCTTTTTATATAAAACGCTTGGCCTGCATCAATATTTACAATTGATTCAAAATGGTTTCATCATTGGTTATAAAAGCGGGTTTCTAAAATTTAATGAAAAATACCGTTGGCATTATTTTGTCAAAAAATTGATACAGCCAGATGATACTATTATAGATATTGGCGCTAACCTGGGATATTTCAGTTTAACATTTAGTAAACTCATCAATCAAAAAGGTGCTTTATATTCCATAGAACCGGTAAAACCTTATCGTGAATTATTGGAAAAAAAAATGCGCAAACGGCCAAATATTTTTATCCTGTCTTTTGCCCTGGGCGATCACAATGAAAAAAGTATTAACCTCGGCATGCCGCCAATGCTCAGGCATATCAAGTATTTGCGGCATGGCACCGTAACTATTTTGAGTAAAGAAAAAACAGAAGAAGGCCAGTTACTTTTTGAAAGCGCTATGCGAAAAGCTAGTGATGTGTTTTCTGCGTTTGCAAAAATTGATTATATTAAATGTGATATTGAAGGTTATGAAGCGGTGGTCATGCCGGAAATAAAAGATGCATTGATCAATCACAAACCGCTTGTGCAATTAGAAACCTGGGGTGAACAATTGCCACAGATGCTTCAACTTTTTGAATCTATTGGATTCAATCCATATCATTTGAAAAATGGAAAATTATTTGATGCAAAAGTGCTGGATATTCAAACCATCAGTTCTTCAGATATATTATTTGTGCATCCTGATAAGCAAAAAATTATCAGTCCTTATCTCGCATAATTTATTTTTTTGCATGTGCATCAAAAAAAATATCTAAAGCGGACACCATGCTTGGCGCTATAGGAATAGGCGCTTTAATTGCTACTTCTAAACCTTCACTCTCCAACATTTTAATTGTATTACATCCAAATGCGCCGATAGCAGTGCCATTCTTAGTGAAAGAAGGATAATTTTCAAGTAAACTTTTTACACCGCTTGGTGTAAAAAAACAAATCACATCATAGACCTTATTTTCCATAACTTCACTTACATCATTACTCACAGAACGGTACATGAATGCAAGTTTAAAATCGCAATTATTATTTTTCAGCCAGTTTACGATTTCATTGTCCTGCTGGTTTTCACTGCATACATACAGGAATTTTTCTATATGTTTTAATTTATCCATGCTTTCAAATAAACTTGCATTTGTTCCGTCAAGTCCAAAAAATGCTTTTCTTTTCCGGTACGTAATAAATTTTTGAAGGTATAAAGCGACTGCTTCTGTAATACAAAAATATTTAGTATCTACAGGCATGGAAATTTTCAATTCTTCACAGCTTCGAAAAAAATGATCGATCGCATTTCGGCTGGTAAATAATATAGCGGTAAAAGAACAAATATCAATTTTCTGACGACGGATTTCCCTTGCCGGAATAGGTTCCAGTTTGATAAATGGATGAAAAATTAATTCAACATTATATTTCCTTACGAGTTCATTATATGGCGATTTCTCCATATCAGGCCGCGTCTGTGCTATTAATATTTTCATTATTTATTCCCCCGGTAAATTTAAATGCGGTAAATTATTTATTGAAATTTAGTAGTGAATCAGGTGAATCCATATTTGGCAATAATTCCCGGCACAATTTCAAAAAAGATGATCATAGGTATTATTTCCGTAACACAAAGGTAAATAAAAAAATATAGTCCATTTATTTTAAACCGCCCGGTCATATCTACGATCGAAATGACAAAACGGTAAATAAATAAGAGAAGAATTAACGCTATCAGGAAAGAAACAGCAAGAGATTTTTGGTAAACACTCCCATATGCATATAAAATTGCGAGCGGCAAAAGGATAATTCCAGCAATTTTATTGATATGAAACACGATCGTTGCATAGGCATTTGCTCCCTCGCGTTTATGAAACAAAGAACCACTTATTGAAATGAGAATTGCTTTAATTGCATAAATAAAAGCAACCAAAGTAATCGCCGCAACAATTTTCTGCATAAATGTAAAATGAAACAATGGAATATTTTCCATTAAAAAAGTGATCCATAAGCCGGCAACTATAAAAAATAAAATGTTTAATAATAAAGATGGCACTGTATCCTGCATCGTTTTTTCACGGGATTGTTTATACCGGTGAGATTGAAAAAACAATAAATTAAAAACACCTTTTATATATCCCGGGAATGACCGGTTGATAATTCCAAGAAAAAGTAGTAAGCCTGCAAAAAGATAAAAGAGATAATCTTTAGATTCCGGGTTCCTTTTTACACTATCATGCAAGGGCATTTTGGATGCACTTAATAATCCGGGCAAATACAATAAACGCGTAAAAGCCGTATCGTGCAGCCACGGAATAATTAAATATTTAGAAGTATCAGCAGCTAAAGTAACAGTTTGATTTTTTGATACTGAAGTGTCAGAAAATTTTTGAAGGCTTGAATCTGAGCTGACAGGTTCCGTGGAATCTTTTAAAACTGGCGGAATAGTCTTTTTTACAAATGAATCTGTAAAAAGAGCTGTATCTTTTTTTACAGGTTTGACAATTTTTTTAACCGGGCCTGAATCTTTTTTTTGTTGGGCTGCTTTAGATTTCGCCTCATCAATCATTCGCTGCAGCGCAGTATCTGTTTGGGAAAATATATTTCCGGCAATAAGAAACAATAATATGGTCAGGCAAATTTTCAAGGATAGTATAGCATCAGGCGCAAAAATAATGCGTGTAGTTTATATCTGTCAAAATAAGCTTATAAAACCGATATGTATTTTTGATTGCCTGAAATCTAATTTTTCATCATCTCTTTTTCCAATGGCATAAGAGATATTAAAAATCCCGGCATTGGTTTCAAATGCAATCCCGCCACCAGCACCAATATAAGTATGATTGAACTGAAGCAAGGAATTTTCAAAATGCGTATATCCCAAATCTGTAAAGCCAAATAAATAAGAATTTTGGCCAAGTAAATACCTGTATTCAAAACTTCCTACTGCATAGCGGTTGCAATAAATACTTTCTTCATCAAAACCACGCAATATTTTATAACCACCAATTTGAAAAAGTTCATTCAGGTAAAACTGTGGTGATTGAAAAATTCCACCGTAAAAAGTTGTTTTGAAAGTGGATTGTTTTCCTATCGGAAAATAATGTGCGGCTGAAGTTTTAAATGAAACCTGGTAACTTTTAAGCTGAACCGTGTCATACAAACTTTCAAAGTTAAAACCGGTATCTTTTAATTGAAGAATGGTATTATTTTTACGAATCACTTTATCGCCAAAGCCAGCCTGCACCTGCAGTTCATTGCCTTTGCGCGGATTAAACCGGTAGTCCGTATTATTGAAATCATATTGCAATACCAAACCTGTGCTGCTTAGATCAATAATATCAGGCAACTGGTGCGTGGATTTTATAAAAAGTGTATCCACATCCAGTAAATTGGTGCGGACAAACTTTATATAAACCGTACCAGATTGTTTTGCTGATAATAAATATTGTAAACCAACTTGTGCCTGGATATTCAGGTATGAAGAATCCTTTTTATACAACTGGAAACCAAGATTGACGCCAAATGGTGATTTGAAAATATAAGGCCTTGCAAAATACAAATTCAGTCGTGGTGATTGATTCTGCAATTGTTGCCAGTTAAGCGTAAGCGTTTCTCCATAACCAAAGGGGTTCCTGATATCGAGATTTGCTTCGCCTGTGAGCAATAACTTTCCCCCTGCCGTTCCGCCGGATGGCAACAAGCCAACCAAAAGATCTACCTGGTTGCTCTTTTTATTTTCAAGAAATAAATTCAATTCGGCGCCAGTATTTAGCATGCGAATTTCCCAGGGTTGTGATTGCTGGATATAAGGCAATTCCACCATCCGCTTATTGAGGGCATTCAACAAGGATTTGTTGTACAAAGTATGCGGGTGAATATTTAAAAAATTCCATAAAAAAACATTCGAAATTTTTGCATTTCCTTTTAAGAGAATGGTATCGAGATAATATAACTGGCCGGGCACAACTGTCAATTTTCCACTGATCAAATCATTGGTGATTGAGATACTATCCAGCGAAACGCGCGCAAATGGATAACCATTATTTTCAAAATAATCCAGTAATTTTTCATACGCATTTTGCACGAGTGCAGGATCGAAAGGTTTTTTCAAAAATTCACTTTGAAAAATACCTGCCTGGTTCAAAACAGGCCAGTCATTTTCATTGGCGTTCAAACTACCCCAACGGTATTTTTCGCCCAAAAATAATTGAACAAAAAAGGTATCCTGAACTTTGTAAAAAGTATCTATGGAAGAAGTGATATAACCCTGTGCCTGTAAGCTTTTGGGAAGCCTTGCAATATATTCGAGCACTGCCGGCGGATTGTCCAAAATTGAATCTTTATTTTGCTGCGAAAAAAGTATAGCCGCATTATCCATAGGTTTTATCCGCAGGAATATTTTATTATTCTGGCCCATTGCTTTTGAAAAAAAACAAATAAGCATAAATAAAACAAGGCACCTGCTATATTGAATTAATTTTGACATTTTCCGGACACAATTTTACAAAAGTATAGTTACATGGCGGGTATTTATATTCATATTCCATTTTGCAAGCAAGCTTGTTACTATTGCAATTTTCATTTTTCCACCAATATTTCCAGTATTGATGAAATGGTAAATGCTATTTGCCGGGAAGCATTTGAAAGAAAAAATTATTTACAGGATACAGTTGAAACAATCTATTTTGGCGGAGGAACGCCTTCATTAATTGGAAGAGATTTATTAAAAAAAATAGTAGAAACACTCCATAAAAATTTCTGCATTTCAAACGAAGCTGAAATAACACTGGAAGCAAACCCGGATGATATTTCAGCAGAATCCCTGGCAAAATGGAAATCACTTGGCATAAACCGATTGAGCATTGGAATTCAATCTTTTTTTGAAAAGCATTTGCAATGGATGAACCGCTCCCACTCTGCTTTGCAGGCAGAAAACTGTATTCATCTTGCGCGCGAAGCCGGCTTTGAAAATTTTTCTATTGATTTGATTTATGGCGTTCCGGGTTTAAGCAAAACAGAATGGTCAGAAAATATGGAGAAAGTAATTGCATTGGAGATTCCACATGTATCCTGTTATGCATTGACTGTGGAACCCAAAACTGCTTTACAAAAAATGATCATTCAACATAAAAAAGAGGATGTAGATCAAGCTACGCAAAGTAATCACTTTAATATGTTGTTGAGGAAAATGAAACAGGCTGGTTATCTGCAATACGAGATCTCCAATTTTGCAAAACGGGGTTTTGAAAGCAGGCATAACAGTAGCTATTGGGATGAAAAAAAATATTTGGGTTTGGGGCCATCCGCCCATTCTTATAATGGAGAAAGCAGGCAATGGAATATTTCAAATAATGCTTTGTATTTAAAAAGTATTGAGCAATCAAAACCATGTTTTGAAATTGAATATTTGTCCAACATTCAAAAATTAAATGAATACTTGATGACAAGTTTACGGACTTCGACAGGTATTTCTTTAGAAAAAATCAAAAGCTTGTTTGGTGAAAGTGTAGCGCTGGAAATCAGCAGGGATACTGCAAAATGGATTGAAGCAGGAAAATTAAAAAATAAAAAAGATCACTTTATTTTAACCAATAAAGGAAAATTTTTTGCAGATGGAATTGCTGCGGATTTATTTCGGGAAGAAAAAATTCAACACTAAACAAGTATAGATTCGATATTTTTAAAGCCCTCAGTTGCAGGTAAATTTTCCCATAAAATTTTATAAATATTATCTGCGATCGGGATTTCTGCATTCACATTTTTATTGATGTCAAAAACACAGCGACTCGCATTATATCCTTCTGCAACCATGTTCAATTCAAGT
>JBDTAN010000299.1:0-3885 GCA_039924585.1 Chitinophagaceae bacterium
TAAATTTAATACACTTCAAAATCCGAATGGTATTGTGTTTGAGCCACAGATGCTTTGCCAAAGCATCCTGGATTATATGGATAAAAAAAAATATTCAGAAAATGATTTGGTGTTTGAAAATGAGCGCTGGCATAGTTGGGATCATCACAGTATTTTTTCACATCTGTCTAAAGAAAAAGTTTTAGAAAATATCAATGCATCCTGCGAAAAAGCGCATAATTTTTTAAAAAATGCAGATTGGCTGATCATAACATTTGGTACATCTTTTTGTTATAAACTGAAGCAGCAAAACCGCATTGTGGCCAATTGCCATAAATTACCTGCAACACATTTTGAGAAACATTTAAGTACCATTGAAGAAACGGTGACTGCGATGGACACTATGTTATACAGGCTTTTCCATTTTAATCCGAAGGCAAAAATAATTTTTACGGTAAGTCCTGTCCGGCATGTGCGTGATGGCCTGGTAGAAAATAATCGCAGTAAGTCGAGGTTAATCGAAGCAGTTCATCACATTGTGCAGAAATTTGAAAAATTATATTATTTTCCTTCTTATGAAATAGTCATTGATGTATTGCGCGATCATCGTTTTTATGATATTGATTTAGTGCATCCCAATTATGCAGCGACTGAATTTGTGCTGGAAAAATTTTGTGAAAATTGTATGGATAAAAAAACACGCAATTTATTGGAAGAAATCAAAGAAATTATTCTTGCCAAAAATCATAAACCCTTTCACGCAGAATCCCAACAGCATCAACAATTCAGGGGAAAATATTTATTTAAATGCGCTACTTTACAGGAAAAATATCCATTTCTTGATTTGAAAGAAGAAATTGCTTATTTTGGATAATGTGATTTTTATAGAATTTCCTTAACAATCAGTCAAGATGCCTCATCGTATATAGCTGTAATAATAAAATTTTATGAAAATAATATTGATGACTTTTATTTCAGCATGTTTGATCATAAGCCTGAATTCCTGCGCTCAAAATAATGCAAAAAGCAAAACTGTACCTATACCGAAAACTATGACGAAAGAGGATCTCTCCAAATATAGCCAGGCTACATTTTCAGCCGGTTGTTTCTGGTGTGAAGAAGCTGTTTTTGAAAGTGTGAAAGGCGTTCAGGAAGCCATTTCCGGCTATGCAGGTGGTACAGAACAGAACCCAACTTATGAAGAAGTGGGAAGTGGTTCTACAGGTCATGCAGAAACAGTAAATGTGTATTATGATCCTGCGAAAATTTCTTATGAAACTTTATTAAAAGTTTACTTTGCATCGGAAGATCCTACGCAGGTAAATGGTCAGGGACCGGACCAGGGAACACAATACCGCTCTATTATTTTTTATAGAAATCCCTCAGAAAAAAAGCAGGCGGAAGATTATATTGCTATGCTGAATGCCTCCGGAAAATTTAATAAACCCATTGCTGCACAAGTTGTCCCTTTTGTAAAATTCTGGGAAGCGGAAGCGTATCATCAAAATTATGTTGTGCAAAATCCCAATCAACCTTACGTGGTGCATGAATCAATTCCAAGAATCAAAAGATTCCAGGCGCAGGTGCCTGAATTGATCAAACCTGATCATAAATTTTAGGAATTTAATAGGAATAGAACGCATTTTAAAAACCATAGGGTTTTTAAAATGCGTTTTTTATTTTTCAAAAAAAGCTAAACTGCTTCCTACCCAGGATTTATCGGCATTGTAGCGGACGCCGATCATCATGCCTTTGCTTAAACGCGCTAAATTATGTGTGGCCACAGGCCTTGCATCACCGTCTTTCCAAAAATAAAAAATCCTGATTTCCGCTTTTGCAGGTCCATCGGGCGTTTGAATAATATCTGCATATTGCACTTTCTTTTGCAGTATCCAACTATGCGGATCTTTAATTTTTTCGATATCTTCTTTTGTTACATCAATCACTACACCCTGTCCTGCAAAAGAAAATAATGGCTTTAAAACATAATTCTCGAGGTCTTTCGGTATTGTTTTAATGTCACTTAAAAATTTAGTTTTAGGAACATAGGGATGGTTGATATACGGTAACGTAAATTTACTGATACGATAAAACCAGTTGGGATGCGGCACCCATTGTACATCCAATTCTTCAAATAATATTTTTCCCTTTTCACGAATCTCCGCAGACTGTTGATCCAGGTCATCAAAAATGATGCGGTTATAAATTCTATGTATCGGAATTTTTTCACCATCTTTCATATAAAATAATTTCTTGCCTTCCTTCAATAATTCCGTCAGGCAAACAATTGGAATGCCGAGTAAATTTTGTGTAGCATAAAAATCAATTCTCGTTTTTTGCTGGTGCGGCAGTATTTCCAACAGGATGGAATTTTCTGGTTTTTCATCAGCAATGATGATGTCTTTTAATAGCTGGATATATTTTTCACGATCAAATCCATTTAAATAGGAATCATAATTTTCTGGAATATTAAAATTTTCCCTGGTACTTGTAGCATCAAATGCTTCATATCCAAATAATGTAGGAAAGCCCTGCATTTCTATTAACTGTGGTTCCAGTTCTCCTTTTGCATTTTTACAAATCCCAAAATCTAATGCAATAAAATGTGTATGATCATTTTCATTGGGCACTTTGATAGATGTGGGAATAGCGTGCAGCGTTAAATGTTTAAAATTAAATTGCGTAATCACATCAATAATTTGCTCGCAGGCTGAAAATAATTTTTCTTTAAAAGCGCGATCAATAAAAATAGGCGTTTCAGCTACGCGGAAATCCAATGCACCCGGATGAATGTTTTGCAAGTCTGTAACATGCTTCTTGTATTTTTCCTCTGTAAAATTTTCATTAAACCATTTTCTCATTGACGGAACCATAGTGAATTTATTTTTTTAAAGATAAGAAAAAAGGGTTGATTTTAATATTTATTGAAAGACAAAATTGAAATCACTTTTTAGTTAATATGTGTATTTATTATTTAAAAAAATGTTCAATTATTTTCTGTGTTTCATTAAAATTATGATGTGTATGAGAATGAATGCCCAGTTTCGCAGCGGCTGCAGCAAGCATTGGCCGGTCATCCATATAAAAACAATCTCGCGGATGGGCTTGTGCAACACCTAAAGCGAGTTGGAAAATTCCCGGATCTGGTTTACGCATGCCTACTTCCCCAGATGAAATAAATGCATCAAAACATTCATGTAAGCCGAATTTTTTTATTCTGAAATCATTTAGTTCTTTGCCTTCATTATTGATGGCAATGATTGCAACACCAGGATTCTCTTTTCTCCAGGATATAAGCCAGTCAAGCATTCCAGGAAGTTGTATGCTTTCATTGAACATAAATTTTTTAAAGGTTTCTTTAGAAAAACTACGGGGCTTATTAAATACAACTGTTTCCAGGTATTCATCCAAAGTGATTCTGCCTATCTCATACACATTAAAAATAAAATTGTGTAAAATATCCATTTCAGCATAATCCAAATCAAAATGTTTGGCTGCCTTTTGCCTGGATTCATGTCCCCATCCATTATTCAGCAATACACCTCCAATATCCGAGAAGAGGATTTTTATTTTTTGCATAACCTTAAAATTTATTTTCTAATTCAGTAATTTTTTTTAATCGCCTTTTATGCCGCGCAAGGCCGCTGAAAACTGCAACAAGAAATGCCATGGCATACTCTTCAGCAGCACTCGAAGCGGTAACACGGCCACCAAGACAAAGCACATTCATATTATCATCTTCCACGCCCTGGTGTGCTGAAAAATGATCATTGATGAGCGCCGCGCGGATTCCTTTGATTTTATTAGCAGCAATTGCAGCGCCAACGCCACTGCCGCAAATCGCAATACCTTTTTCTAATTTCTTTTCGGCAACGGCCCGGGCAAGGGGGACCACATAATCAGGAT
>JBDTAN010000300.1:0-3161 GCA_039924585.1 Chitinophagaceae bacterium
TTTTATTCAAGCATTCAGTAAGATCGGTTTGATACCGGATAGTGGTGGTACATTTTTTTTACCCCGGTTAATTGGCTGGCAAAAAGCCAGTGCACTTAGTATGCTGGGCGAAAAAGTAACTGCAACAGATGCAGAAAAAATGGGGATGATCTACAAAGTTTTTGATGATGAAAATTTTATAGAGGAAGCTATGAAAATAGCATCCACACTGGCTTCCATGCCTACACAAGGATTGGCGCTGACGAAAGAAGCATTGAATAAATCTTTTTCTAATACTATGGAGGAACAATTAAAAGTGGAAGATGAATTGCAACAACAAGCATCTGAAACGCATGATTATAAAGAAGGTGTGCAGGCATTTTTGGAAAAAAGAAAACCTGTTTTTAAAGGAGAATAAAAATTTATAAAACATGGAACAACCAACACCCGCAGCGGTTGTAGAGCATATGATGGAAAATGATCTTTTCAGTCAATGGCTGGGAATTGACGTGTTGGAAGTAAGCGAAGGCGCAAGTAAAATCAAAATGTTCGTGCGCGAAGAAATGATCAATGGTTTTGGAATTGTGCATGGCGGCATTGCATTTTCATTGGCTGATAGTGCTTTTGCATTTGCTTGCAATAACAGGAATGTTTTATCTGTAGCTTTGGATACGGCCATCAATTTTACAAAACCTGTGCATGTTGGTGATACATTAATTGCCGAAGCAAAAGAAATTCATAACGGGCGTTCCACCGGTTTGTATCATATTGAAATTACCAATCAGCATGCACATTTAGTAGCAATATTTAAAGGCACTTGTTTTAGAACAAATAAAAAATTAATCAATTGATTTATTCATACGGAGAATTTATACCGGTGATTGACGCGACGGCATTTGTACATCCGCAAGCGGCGGTTACCGGCAATGTAACGATTGGAAAAAATTGTTATATCGGCCCGGGCGCTGCATTGCGCGGAGATTGGGGTGGCATCATTCTTGAAGATGGATGTAATGTGCAGGAGAATTGTACCATTCACATGTTTCCCGGCATTACCGTTCTTTTAAAAGCAGGCGCACATATTGGGCACGGCGCAATTATTCATGGTGCGCAAATTGGAAAAAACTGTCTTGTTGGAATGAATGCCGTGTTGATGGATGAAGTAGAATTGGGTGATGAATGTATTGTTGGCGCATTGAGTTTTATAAAAAGTGGGGAAAAAATTCCGGCGCGTTCTTTAATGGCCGGAAATCCAGCACGATTGATTCGCGAGGTGAGTGATGATATGATCAAATGGAAAACGGAAGGCACAAAATTATACCAGGCATTGCCCGGAGAAATGTACGCGAAATGGAAGCCCTGTGAGCCTTTGCGTGAAAAGCCAAAAGAGATAATTAAACAGGATCCTGTTTTTGAAATATGGAAAAAACGGGGCGGTAAAATATAATATGCATTTTCAAAAATAGATGCATCCTTTAAATAAAGAATATGGAAAATACAATGCTTTCAATTGCGCTGGCTTTCACGTTAATGTCCTGCGCGAACACACAAAAAATAACTTCAGATAAATCAGGTAAAATGGAATCTATTAATACTGAAAATTTATATACAGATTCTGTGATTGCTTCCTTGCAAAAAAAGAATGATATAGTATTAGCATATGTAGTTGAAGCAAATGCCTGGGGTAAATCTGCTACGTATCAAATAATAACTAAAAAAGGCAATGAATGGATGGGTTATTTTTATTACGTGAATTTAATGGAAAATGCTAAAACAGATGGCGCACTTCCATTCAATATAAATCCTGTGGTTTTACCCAAAGATGCCTGTGAAGCAGTGTTGAAATCATTTGAAAAAAATAATATTGCCACTATAAAAGGTGATGGTGGAAAAGATTTTTGCGGCAGCAATCCATCAAAAAATTGTAATATCAATGATGGCACTACATCCCGTTTATTATGGCTAACAAATTCAAAAACAATTGAGCCTTCTTTTTATGAACCGGTTTTTTATGAAGAATGTTGCCCAGGAAATGCGGACCGCAAAAAATTTATTGAAGTGATGCAAAAGATTCAGGAAACATTTACACAATATGGACATGGAAGGTAATTCACCATTTAATATTTTATAAAAAATGCCGGTTTAAAAGCTGGCATTTTTATTTAAACTAAAATGGATATTTCTTTTTTTCAATCATATAATCCGCAATGCGGCGGCGCGCATCTTTTGAATTATAAGGTTGAGTTTTTGTAAATCTTTTTAAACCAATTTGCATCATACGCAATTCATCACCGGAAGCAAAAGCATTCACGGCATCTTTAGCTGCTTTATGAATATAATCGGCCGCATCATGAATATAAGTAAATACCATATCCTGATAAACACGTGTGTTTTCTTCCCCATTTTTATGAGTCATCTTTATTAACCGGAGCAATGCACTTTCACTTAAATACGTATAGATGGCCATATCCGCAATGTTCATAATAATTTCCTGCTCATTTTGTAGATTAGCCATCAACTTTTGTACTGCAGCACCAGCTACCACGAGAATCGCTTTTTTAAAATTCGCGACATATTTTTTTTCATTGGCAAACAAAGAATCATCTTCACTCATATCAGGAATGCTCATTAATTCTTTGGCAACGTCTGACGCTGCGCCGAGTAAATTCAGCCGCCCTTTCAAAGCACGTTTCAAAGTCATATCTACGATCAGCAGCCGGTTAATTTCATTGGTTCCTTCAAATATCCTGTTGATCCTGCTATCCCTGTAAGAACGCGAAACATTGTATTCATCGCTGAATCCATTTCCGCCATGAATTTGTACACTTTCGTCTACCGCATAATCCAACACTTCACTTCCCACCACTTTGAGGATTGCAGCTTCAATGGCATATTCTTCCGCTGATCCAAGTAATGCTTCTGAAAAAGGTTTTCCTTCATTCAATAATTCCTGTTCCTTATCATCCATCATTTTTGCAGTACGGAAAACACCGCTTCCCGAAACCCAAACCTTTATCAGCATTTCTGCAAGTTTGTATTTAATGGCGCCAAAATTTGCAATGGCTGTTTTAAATTGTACCCGGTTAATAGCATAATCAATTGAATCCGTGATCACTTCTTTTGATGCACCTAAAGTTGCGGAGCCTAATTTTATCCGGCCAATATTTAAAATATTAAAAGCA
>JBDTAN010000301.1:0-5626 GCA_039924585.1 Chitinophagaceae bacterium
CAGGGAGTTTTTTTTCTGCAGCTTCATACGCTGAAATGCTTACCGGCATTGGATTCCGCAGGTTTAAAACATTGCCATTTTTTATAACTTTAGCTAAACTGTCTTCTTTTGGATTTGTTGGTTTTGAAGCATCCTGGTCTATAATTTCAGCTGGCAGAAACTTTTCTATAGCGGCAATTTGATTGGCCAATTCAACATTTTGAATACTGTCTTTTCCCGTAGCCAAAGAATCTTTCAATTCATTTACTTTAGCCTGCAACGCAATGAAATCTTTTCCATTCAACTGATCAGCAGAAATTTTTACCGGATTAGCCACGAATGAAAAGTAGATAATAAAAAAAATAGCGGACGTAAAAACATACATGCGAATTGGATGCAAATAACTTGCACGCCTGCCATTTACATATTCGCGTGTGAGAAAGCCAGGTTTAAAAACCAGGTCTTTCATAGTTGTGAAAAACTTGCCGTCAAAATGAAATATATCAAATACAAAATGGGTAAGCAGATGCCAAAAAGATTCCTGCGGCTCTATATTTTCCTGCCCACATTTATGGCAATACCTTCCTACCAACTGGGCATGACAATTCAGGCAACTTTTCTCTTTTCTTTCTTTAAAATGCGACACGATGCATTAATTTTAACTAAAATTACATTACAATAAATAATTTGCAATATATACATTGCAGGTGGATTGCCGTTTTTTACGGAATATTGATCATCAAAAAAATTTAGGAATATGAAATTAGCCTTTTGTGCTTTATTGATACTACTGATACCAGCATTTTCTGAATGCCAGTTCTATTATAATGATGTCATTACCACGAAACAGACAAATGACCAATATGCTTTATTGATAAAAAATAAAATTCATTTTGTATCCGCTAAAAGTTTTGAAGCAAATGAAACACAATCCGCTGATTTTAAACTGGATCAATCAATTTCTAAAGATGGTAAAACAATTGTGACCAGTTCGGCTTCATTAAATACAGGCAATACCATTTCAACAGCTTTTTATGAAAATAAACAATTGGTGAAAACAATGGATAGTAGTGATAATATTCACAGTACAACACTATATGAATATGATGTAAACAATAATATAGCGCGTATTTCTACTATTACCACAGATAATTTTATGAATAGTAAATCTTCAGAAACACATGTGTGGACATATGAAGATAACCTGCCCGTGAATATGGTGTTGATTAAAAATGGGAATGATACGACCTACATTCAATTTGAAAAAGATGACCGGGAAATTGCAACGGAAACCTGGAAAAAAAGTGGACGTACTGTAGAAAAATATTATTATTATTATAATAATTCAGGTATGATTACGGATATCGTTCGCTATAATACGAAAGCACAGCAAATGCTGCCTGATTTCACTTTTGACTATGATGCGCAAAATAGGGTCACTACTTTTACACAAATACGAAGCAGTGCTGCCAATTATTTTACCTGGTTATATGAATATTTACCCAATGGGCTAAAAGATAGGGAGTCCTGTTTTGATAAACAGAAATTACCTGTAGGAAAAATAATTTTTTATTACCAAACATTCTAACACATGAAATTTTTAAGATCTTCAACGGAGAAAGATAAAGCAGATATATCTGTCCATTTATTTAATGGTGCTATTTCAATGGCTGGCGTAAGTGTAACTGTAATTGCACTGTTCCGTGTTTTAAAAATGAACACCTACACGTATGCGGATGAAATTCTCTCTGTCAATTTATTTGTTTTGCTGATCTCTGCATTTCTGGCTTATACTTCGCTCCGCCAGGGGCGCAATAAAACACTGGAACTGATCGCGGATATTTTATTTTTTATGGGCATGTGTATCATGATGATCGTAGGCATCATCATCGTATATACTTCTTATTAATTCAGTATTTTATTTTGTAGGAAACCATAAAGGGCTTTCATCATTGGGATCGGCCAGGTAATTTATAAAAAGTTCCTCTCCTTTTTTTATAGCCCGCGTAGTTTTGATATACATGAGATCTGTTTCAAAATCCATTTCATATATACAATTGGCAGGCGCATGGTGATTGTACAATGAAATATATCCGAGGGCCAGACAAGCTTTTGTTTTATCTTTTCCCCATTCAAAAATATAGTCAAATAATCGCGTTTTTTCTACGTTTTTTCTATCTTTCCTGCTCAGGCTAATAACGGGAGATATTTCAATTATTTTTTTAGCAGGGATATTTTTTGTTGTGAATACACCGCGGCCTTTTTTGCCTGAAGGTGCGATACATAATTCTGGTAAAATCATATGGGCAATAAAAATTATTCAATTGAAGGTACATCCAAACTGTTAGAAATTTTTTTTATAAACAAAAGAAAAAATAGTTCAACCATTCATCTCCTTCCTAAATTTGCGACATGTTACAGGAAGAACAAAACATGACCATCCATGAACAATTCGAAGAGTTGCTTCATAAAAATGATACTTCAGCCATCCAGGATTTCCTGAATGACCAGAATATCAGTGACGTGGTGGAATTGATAGATGAATACCCTGAACATAACCAGGCGATTATGGCTAATATGGCCATACACCGCGCTGCGAGCGTATTTAAGAATCTTGACATTTCTGATCAGCGACGCATTGTAAAAGAATTACATCCTTTCAAAACTGCGGAATTATTGAATGAATTGCCACCGGATGACCGCACCGACTTTTTTGAAGAATTGCCTAAAGAGGCTTTAAGAGGTCTCATAAAATTGCTCAATCCGCAAGAACGAAAGATCACACTCGCCCTGCTCGGCTACCCGGAAGATAGTGTTGGCCGCCTAATGACACCGGATTATGTATATGTGCATGTCTATAATACGGTTGCATATGTGCTGGATGTAATCCGGAAAGTAGCGAAGAATAGCGAAACGATTGATGTGATTTATGTGATCAATGAAAAAGGGGAACTGCTGGATGACATTCGGATCCGGGATATCATTCTTGCTTCCCCGGATAAAAGAGTGGAAGAACTTATAGATGGCCGCGTTGTGGCATTGAATGTAAATGATGACCAGGAATATGCCAACCAGGTTTTTCAGATGAATAACCGCGTGGCATTGCCTGTGACAGATGATAATAATATTTTATTGGGAATAGTGACCATTGATGATATGTTGTGGGTAGCGAATGAAGAGTTTAGTGAGGACATGCAAAAGATCGGTGGTACCGAAGCATTGGATGAACCTTATCTTGATACGCCTTTATTTAGTCTTATAAAGAAAAGAGCCGGATGGCTGGTGATTTTATTTATTGGTGAATTATTAACGGCAACTGCCATGGCTTATTTCAGTGATGAAATAGCAAAGGCATTGGTGCTTTCTATGTTCGTGCCATTGATCATGAGTAGTGGTGGAAATAGTGGTTCGCAGGCATCATCACTCATCATACAGGCGATGGCTGTAGGTGATGTAAAATTAAATGACTGGTGGCGCGTTATACACCGTGAAATTTATAGTGGTTTAATATTAGGCGGCATACTTGGAGTCATTGGTTTTATACGCATCACTATCTGGCATTATGCAATGATACATGGCCTGATAGAAGATCTGTATGGAGTTTACTGGATGCGCATTGGTTTCACAGTTGGGGTTTCACTGGTGGGTGTAGTTTTATGGGGCACGCTCAGTGGTTCCATGCTTCCGCTCATTTTGAAAAGACTTGGCGCTGACCCGGCTGCATCCTCTGCGCCATTTGTTGCCACGCTTGTCGACGTTACGGGACTGATTATTTATTTTTCAGTAGCGTATGTTTTTCTGCAGGGATTGTTGTTGTAAAAAAATTCTGAAGTTTATTAAAAAAATTTAACCTGCATTTTGAAATATTAGAAAAAATTATACTTTCAAATATTTCTTACAAATAAACATTTATTTGAATAAATGCATCAAATTTATTTTTCAAAAAACCTTTATGAAACACTTATTATTATTCCTCATTTTGTTGATTAGTTTTCAATCCTACAGTCAAAATATGGGTTGGAGAAATGGCCTTATAGTAACACAAAAGAGTGATACGATTATGTGCCTTCTTCCTATAACTTTAGATTTCGGGAAAGTGGTTGCATACAAACTCAATAACGAGCAATATGAAAAGTATATGTCTATAAAAGATATAAAATATTTAGCGACTGAAACGAGTGTTTATGAAAACATTGGTTATTTAAAAAAAGGAAAAGAAATTCATAAAATAATGTGGCTACAGGAAGAAGGAAAATTAAATTTATATACTGAAACACAAGCTGGAATTGGCAGTCCCAGGTCTTTCGCGGGAGGTACATTTACACCATTTAATAAATTAGATTTAATTTACGTTTTAAAAAAAGACGGCATTAATTATGTTATTGATCCAAAAAAATTTGTTGAATCAATAACACCATTAATTGCCGATAACGATGAATTAGTTAAGAAGGTGGTGGCTAAAGAATATACGTATGAAAACATTGGCGCTCTTATAAATGAGTATAATACAGCAGCAACTAAAGAATGAATTAAAAAGAAACTGGTACTTCTATCGTTAAATTACACAATGCGTTCCGCTGGAACGTTAATTTTATAATCATATTAAAACTACCCACAAATTGTTCCTCCGGAACAAATAAAAATTACTCCTTATAAATCTATCTCATAAAAAAATCCTTCATACATACTGTACAAAGGATTTTTATAAATTCAGAAAATTATTATTTCACTTCTTCAAATTCTGCATCGGTAACAGTATCTCCACCTGCATCACCTGTAGGCTGACCATCCTGCTGTTGTCCACCATCTGCACTGGGTTGTTGTGCACCTGCTCCATCAGCTTGTGTCTTATATATTTCTTCACTGGCTGCAGTCCAAGCCGTATTGATTTCTGTGAGTGCGCTGTCAATTGCCGGAACATCCTGGCTTTTGTGCGCTTCTTTTAATTTATTCAAAGCGGCTTCCAGCGGCGCTTTTTTATCCGCAGAAATTTTTTCACCAAACTCTTTCAGTTGTTTTTCTGTTTGGAAAATCATACTGTCTGCCTGGTTCATTTTTTCCACTTTTTCTTTTTCAGATTTATCAGTAGCTTCATTCGCTTTCGCATCAGCTTTCATTTTTTCAATCTCTTCTTTACTCAAACCACTTCCTGCTTCTATGCGAATCTTTTGTTCTTTTCCTGTGCCTTTATCTTTCGCACTTACATGCAACATACCATTCGCGTCAATATCAAAAGCTACTTCAATTTGCGGTACACCACGTGGTGCAGGTGGAAGATCAGCAAGGGTAAATTTACCCAGACTTTTATTGTGTGCAGCCATTGGCCGCTCACCTTGCAATACATGAATTTCTACGCCCGGCTGATTATCACTTGCCGTAGAAAAAGTTTCTGCTTTTTTCGTAGGAATTGTGGTGTTGGATGGAATCATCGTTGTCATCACACCACCCATCGTTTCAATACCCAGGCTTAATGGTGTAACGTCTAATAATAAAACATCTTTAATTTCACCTGTCAATACCGCACCCTGAATGGCTGCACCGATTGCAACAACTTCATCCGGGTTTACACCCTTGCTTGGTTTTCTACCAAAAAACTTTTCTACAATTTCCTGCACTTTTGGAATACGTGTACTACCTCCCACCAGGA
>JBDTAN010000302.1:0-4023 GCA_039924585.1 Chitinophagaceae bacterium
TTCACTCGGAGAACTCACTGCGGGCATTGCACACGAAATACAAAACCCATTAAACTTTGTCAATAATTTTTCAGAAGTAAGCAAGGAACTCATTGATGAAATGAATGAAGAATTAGCAAAAGGTGACATTGAAGAAGCAAAAGCAATTGCTGCAGATGTTCAACAAAATTTAATTAAAATAAATCATCATGGAAACCGCGCCGGTGAAATTGTAAAAGGTATGCTACTGCATTCGAGAACGAGCAGTGGCATTAAAGAACCCACGGACATTAACGCTTTATGCGATGAATATTTACGCCTGGCATTTCATGGCCTGCGGGCAAAAGATAAATCTTTCAATGCGGCACTCGAAACTAATTTTGATGATAAGCTTGAAAAAATAAATGTTATTTCCCAGGATTTTGGAAGAGTCATTTTAAACTTACTGACGAATGCTTTTTATTCCACCAATGAGAAAATAAAAAATGCAGGTAGTGATTATAAACCATTGGTAAGTGTACGTACAAAAAGACTGGCGAATAAAGTGGAGATAACTATTTCAGATAATGGTAACGGTATTCCACAAAATATTATCGACAAAATCTTTCAGCCTTTTTTCACAACAAAACCTACCGGGCAGGGAACGGGTTTAGGTTTAAGCCTGAGTTATGATATTGTAAAAACACATGGAGGAAATATTATCGTTCAAACGAAAGAAGGAGAAGGAACAACTTTTATCATTGAAATACCAATTGTTTGAATCACGGATTTAGATGGATTAAAAGATTACACGGATTTATATGAGCATTGAAGGGGAAATATTTTAGAGTAGAAAAATCAGTGAAATCAGGTAATCCGTACAATCCGTGATTCTGACATATAAGCAACCCTAAAAAAATTTTTACACAATGAAAAAAATCATACTGGCATCAATTCTCGGATGCCTTTTTTCTGTTTGCACCGCACAGGATTTTACACAAAGCGGCTCACAGAATATCATCAATTATTCTCCTAAAGAATATGGTGCATTTCAGCAAAACTGGGCGATCACACAGGACAAACGCGGCATTATGTATTTTGGAAATGGTTCAGGATTGCTTGAGTTTGATGGTGCTACCTGGCGGCTTTATCCTGTTCCAAATAAATCCAATATTTTCTCCCTGGCCAATGGCGAAGATGGAAGAATTTATACAGGCGCACAGGGCGAATTAGGTTACTTCCAGGCGGACTCTTCGGGTAAATTAATCTTTCATTCTCTCATTAATTTTTTGCCAAAGGATAAAAGAGATTTTTCTGATGTGTGGAATACATATGTCAATGATGGACAAATTTATTTTAATACCGGTAACTATATTTTGATATGGAATATCGCCAAACAATCTTTTGAAATTATACAAAGCGCCAATGGTTTTCATACCATGTTCCTGGCCAATGGAAAAATTTATGTCCGTGAATGGAACAAGGGACTAATGTTTGTAAACAATGATTCTGTCTCACTTTGCAAAGAAGGCGAAAAATTTGCACAGGAAAAAATTTATGGCATGCTGCCATTCCCGGGAGAAAAAGGAATTACTTTAATTGTAACAAGATCAATGGGTTTATTTAAATATGACGGTATTCATTTTACGCCTTTTAAGTCCACAGTAGATGAATTTATAAAAAACAATTTGAGTTATTTACCGGGTGTTGTTTTATCAGATGGAAATATTTTATTGGGTACTTTAAATGGTGGCGCAATTGTGATTGATACTACAGGTAGGGAAGTGCGCAGGTATAACAGGGAAGGTGGTATCGTAGATAATGTGATACAATACACTTTCCAGGATAGGGCCGGAGAAATTTGGCTGGCTACAAGCAATGGAATCACGGGCATTGATTATGCTTCACCAGTTACCTGGTTTGATTCCAGGAATAATATTACTACTACACCCAATGATATCATCCGGCATAATAATATTATTTACACTGCTACCAGCGATGGCGTTTATTTTTTAAAACCAAACAGTTCTTCTTTTCAATTATTAAAGAATAGCCACAATCAATCATGGTCATTGGCAGAGATTGGAAATGATTTGCTTGTTGGAACTTCTGATGGCCTTTTCAAAGTAGATAGTGATGCGTTACTACCAGTGCGAAAAACAACAGGTAATGAATACAATATTAATATTCTAAAAAGATCTTCACTAGATTCTAACAGATTGTACGTAGGAACGGGCAGCGGCTTGTGGTCTGTTTTATACAATGCCAAAACATATACAGATGAAGGTCAAATTTTAAACAACCCGGATCAGTCAACCGCTATTGCAGAAGATGCGGATGGGCGTGTGTGGCTCGGTACATTTTCATCCGGGCTTTTCAGAATTAGTTTTAAAAAAGATAGGCAGGGCAATATTAATTTAAAGGATGCGGCCACAGAACATTTTGATAAAACAAATGGCTTGCAAAGCGGTTTTGTTTTTATACAAAAAATAAATGGCGTTAATTATTTTTATACACCCGACAGCCTGTACACTTTTAATGAAAATAAGAAAATATTTATTTCGGATACTGCGGATCAAATCGTTCGAAGTTTTTATAAAATAACCAATGGTAATACCATCAACTTTTTTCACCAGGACAATGTCGGGAGAATTTGGATCGGCGCGAAAGGCAGTCTGGATATGGGTTCTGTTCAAAAGGATGGTTCTTACAAATGGCTCTCTGCACCTTTTAGAAGTTTTGCCGATGAAGCCATTTATCAGATCTATGCAGAAAATAAAGAGATTGCATGGATAGGTACAGGTTCAGGAATTATCAGTTATGATTTTTCCAGAAAAAATGTAAATAATAATTATGCCGCATTGATCCGCAGCATAGAAACAGATAATGATTCCATCATTTATTATGGCGAAGGATTGGACAGCATGTCAATCAATACAATAAATTTTGCACATAATTCCCTGAAATTTCGATATGCAGCAACAAGTTATGAAGGAAAAAATGCAAATCAATTTAAAACTTTTTTAGAAGGCTTCGATAAAGACTGGTCTTCATGGTCTAAAGAAAATACGAAAGAATATACCAATCTTCCTCCCGGCAAATACACTTTTAAAGTAAAAGCATTAAATATCCAGGGCATTGAAAGTAGTATGGACAGTTACTCCTTTGAAATTTTACCCCCCTGGTACCGCACCTGGTGGGCCTGGTTATTATATGCGATTTTGCTTTGTGTGCTGATATTCATGTTCATTGTTATTCAACGCAGGCGCGTACTTGCAAAAGAAAGACAGCGCTCATTAATAAGAGAAGAAAAATTTAAAGCCGATGCAGAAAAAGAACGCCATAAAAATATTGAACTTATCAGCGAAATGGGAAAAGATATAACAGCATCATTATCTATTGAACATATTATTGATACTGTTTATACACATGTAAATAAATTAATGGACGCTTCTATATTAGGCATTGGTATCATTAACAAGGATAAAGCTACGCTTGATTTTCCGGCGACTAAACAACAGGAAAAAACACTGGCACCATATAGCTATCAATTGGATGATACAAGCCGCCCGGCGACCTGGTGTTTCAACAATAAAAAAGAAATTTTTATCAATGATTTTGAAAAGGAAAATGCAAATTATATTTCGAACATTCCGGAAATCAATGAGAATGAAAAATCGGAATCTATTATTTATCTTCCATTGATTTATAAAGATAAATCCATTGGTGTAATCACTGCGCAGAGTTTTCATAAAAATGCCTATAACGATTATCACCTGAATGTATTGCGAAGCCTTGCAACGTATACTGCTGTTGCCATGGACAATGCAGATGCATACAGAACATTGAAATCCACGCAGGCTCAATTGATACAGTCTGAAAAGATGGCTTCACTCGGTGAACTCACGGCCGGCATTGCACATGAAATACAAAACCCACTCAATTTTGTAAATAATTTTTCTGACTTGAATAGTGAACTGATCACTGAACTGGAAGAAGAAATAAATGCAGGAAATTTAGAAGAAGTAAAAGCGATTGCACAAAATATAAGTGCCAATGAAGAAA
>JBDTAN010000303.1:0-4454 GCA_039924585.1 Chitinophagaceae bacterium
TGATGCAGGGCACTCCGGTTGGCTTCACTGATTTTGTAGTGCAATTAGACAGGAATGGATATTTGGAAGAATGTGTTTTTGATTTCTCATACAGCCCTATCCGGTTAGAAAATGGTGAAGTGGGTGGCGTGCTAACGACCGTAATTAAAACCACTGAAAAAGTAAAGGCTGTAAAGGCATTAAAGGAAAGCGAAATCCGCTTTCAAAATTTAGTTCGTGAAGCCAATGTAGGCATTATTGTTTTGAGCGGCGAAGAGATGCACGTAGAGGTAGTGAATGAAGCTTATGGTCAATTAATTGCTTCAAAACCGGTTGACTTATTGGGTAAACCATTATTTGATGTAATACCCGAGGCTGAAGATATCTTCCGCCCTATATTGAATCAAGTAAGACTCACCGGAGAGACGGTTTACTTGTACGACCAACCTTATGGTGTAGTGGTAAATGGTAAAAAAGTAGAAGGGTATTTAAATGTTGTTTACCAGGCTTATAAAGAAACTGATGGAACCATTACCGGTGTTATAGCACTTTGCCAGGATGTAACGGAAACAATAAAGAGCCAACAAAAAATTGAAGAAAGCGAGCAACGTTTTCGCACTTTTGCTGATACCATTCAAAACCTTGCCTGGATTGCCAATGGTGACGGATGGATTAATTGGTATAACCAGCAATGGTATGATTACACGGGAACAACACTTGAAGAAATGGAAGGTTGGGGATGGCAAAAAGTACATCACCCGGACCATATTAAAAACGTTACGGAATTTATAAAAGAAGCATGGAAAAAAGATGATGCCTGGGAGTTAACCTTCCCATTGCGCAGGCACGACGGAGAATATCGTTGGTTTCTAACCCGTGCCTATCCTGTAAAAGACGCCAATGGAAATGTTGAACGATGGATAGGAACCAATACCGACATTAACGAACAGAAAACGAATGCTGAAGAAAAGTTTCTTTTAGAGTTTGCAGAAGATTTTTCACATTACAAAACTGGTGATGAATTTTTTGGTTCACTTGTTACTTACATAGCAAACAAAACAAATCTTGATTATGTATTCATTGGGAAGTTGACGGAAAAAGAAAATAATTATCTTACAATTAAAACTATTGCCTTAGCAAATCGCGGCAGGCTCGTTCCCAACATTGAATACCCATTACCCGATGGACCTTGCGAACAGGTATTGCAAGGCACTCTGTATAATTATCCGAATCTATGCAGAATAACATTTCCAAAAAATCAAACCCTCGTTCAGTTTAACGTAGAGGGCTATGTGGGCTACCCGTTATTTGATCACGATGAAAATGCGGTTGGTTTAGTAGCAGTAATGCACGAAAAAGAAATTCCGAATCCTGAATATGTTTCAGCACTTTTAAAAATTGTCGCAAAGCGTGCTGAGTTTGAAATGGAAAGGAATATAATAACTAATAAATTACAAGAAAAAAATCTTGAGCTTGAGCTCTCCAATGCGGAACTTAAATCATTCAGTTACATTGCCAGCCACGATTTGAAAGAACCATTGCGAAAAATTCAGGCATTCAGCAAACTTATCATTGATACAGAAACTTTTTCAGACAAAACGCAAGATTATTTCAATCGTATTATATCATCTGGAGAACGAATGCAAAATCTTATTGACTCTTTGCTTGATTTTTCCCGCACAAATACTACCGGATTGATTTTTGAATCTTGCGATTTGAATTCCATTGTTGAAGAATCAAAATGCGACCTAAACCAAACAATAATTGAAAAGCAAGCAACTGTTGAATATAAAAATCTTCCAATAATAAATGGAGTACGTATACAGCTTTTGCAACTTTTTACAAATCTTATTGAAAATGCGGTTAAATACAGCCGGCCTGAAATTAAGCCGTATATTAGAATTACTTCTTCATATATTCATGGTAATGAAATTGCAGGTCATGCAATTAACCAGCAACATGGATACCATGCCATAAAAATTGCAGACAATGGAATTGGTTTTGACATGCAATATTCAACTAAAATTTTTGAACTCTTTCAGCGGCTTCATGGCAAGAATGAATATTCCGGGACAGGCATTGGACTGGCCATTGTCAAAAAAATTGTAACCAATCATTATGGTTTTATTATCACAGAAGGAATACCGAATATTGGTTCAACATTCACTATTTATTTACCAAAAGTATGAACAATATATTCTTAATTGATGATGATGAAGATGATCAATTTTTTTTTAAAGAAGTAATTGAGTCTATAAATCCAATACTGCATTGCGATATAGCAACAGACGGAAAACTTGCTCTTGATAAATTAAGAGTAAGCGATGCTTTGCCCGACATTATCTTTCTTGACCTCAACATGCCTGTCATGAATGGCTTTGATTTTCTAATTCAAATTAAAAAAGAAATTGGGTTAAGTAAAATTCCCGTTGGCATTTTCAGTACATCAAATAATCTCCGCGATAAAGAATTGACAAAAGAAATTGGTGCCCAATTTTTTCTAACCAAACCAAACGACTTCCAGGAACTTCGTAAAAATGTTCAACAAATTCTTTCCGCAGATTTTTCAACTAATGATTATATTTCGGTTAAATGATGGCCTTTTTACTTCGAGTGCGTTACTCGAATGCACAACAAATATTCCCCAACCAGAACAGGTTTTCCAACATCGCCCACCTGCGGCATTGCACCCTGTTATTCTTTCCAAAGCCTGCTATCCTGCTGCAAGTATTGGAATATATTCCAAAACTTAATTTCTTTTATTTTCTGTAATTAATCTTTTCCAATATTCATTAAATTCATTTTGTTTCAACATTTCTTCCAACGAAATATGCATCCGGTAGTTCCATTTATTTTCCGAATTTGCCGGATCGTTGATGCGTTCTTTGGCGGGATCTGCGGCGCGTAATTTTTCATCAATTGCAATCATATCCTGCCATTGAAAAATGCACCACATTGAAGGTGATTGCAGAAACTGTTCTATAATTTTTTTAATGATTTTTCCATCAGCTTCTGCGGGCGCTTTACCGGTCATTCTTAAAATATCATTATAAAAAAGTTGTGTGGTTTTTTCATCCTGTTTCCACCACGCACGCAATACTTGCATATCATGCGTACCGGGCGTTGCAACACTTAAATACGGAACTGTAGAAAGGTCAGTAAATGTTTCATTACTTTTCTTTGGCATTCGTTGTACTTCGAGACTTAAAATTCCATTATCTTTTAAAACGCCGGGAACGAAACCTGGTGCCCAGCCGAGATCTTCTCCGCAATACAACATGCTAGATGTTTTATGTAAAGCTGATAATATTTCATTCCCTTTGCTTTTCCAAAGTTCATTTTGCCGCGAGAAAAAATAATCCTGGTATAATTCATTCAAATTATATTTTGAGTTTTCATCCAATGAGTGGAATGAAAAAGTGTGTTGCATATTCACCCGAAAATGAAAACCATTTTCTCGATCTTTTAGTAAAATAATTTCTGTATGCAGGTATAATAAACGTTCCAATAATTTTTTACTTTGCGCAGTATCATCTCTTTTTAAAATAAAATGCTGCAATTTTTTTTGTGTATCAAATGCTTCTTTAAATTCAAATTGATGATGCTTATTTTCAGTTAGAAAAAAATCTTTCACATATTCCATTTCCGATGAAAATATTTCTTGTAAAAGTTGTTCTGTTATAAAAGGTTTACAAAATCTTTCTTCATTGAATGGGATATGTTGTTGTATAAAGTCATTTTCATTCAAAGCAATTGTGGGTACAAAATATCCTAAAATCCCTTGTACATTTTCTTTGGGAATACTCCAGATACGAAAAAATCCCAGCACATGATCGAGCCTGATCGCAGCCGCGTAAGTGCTACCATGATTGAGCTTTGCTTCCCACCATTGATAATTATCTGCTTTGATTGCTGCCCAGTTGTAAGTTGGAAATCCCCAGTTTTGCCCATTTGAAGTAAACGCATCCGGTGGCGCGCCTGCTTGTAAATTTTCATTGAATAACTTTTGAAATTGCCAGTGATCTGCGCTTTCTCTTTTAATACCGATGGGCAAATCTGCTTTTAAGGAAATGCCTTTTTTCTTTAAATAATTTACAGCATCCAATAATTGTGTGTGCAAATGAAATTGCAGGAAATAATGAATGGAAATTTCAGCTTCATTTGCTTTTAATATTTTTTTTATAGCAGCATAAGTATATTTTTTAAATGCCGGCCAGGCATAAAAATCAGCTGTTTTATATTTGTCTCTTAAAAAACAAAATGCTGCATAAGATTCCAGCCAGTATTTATTTGTATTAAAAAAATCCTGGTAACTTTTTGAAGCAAAATTTTGCTTTTTTTGAAGTGGAAAAATTTCTTTGAAAAAATTTCCTTTTACCTTATTTACTTCCGGGTATTCGACTTCTGGTAATTCATTCAATCGTTTTAATTCAGCAAAATAATTATCTGCAATATGTGCAAACTTTTTTCCTGCA
>JBDTAN010000304.1:0-3588 GCA_039924585.1 Chitinophagaceae bacterium
ACAGGAAGGTTTTTTTTGGAAAAATCTGACAAATCCTGATATTCAAATCTATATCTATTAAAGAGCAGGTATATGAAAACAGGTGTATTTTTTTTTGATTAAATAATTGTCATTTACTTTAATATTAAATACAAAAAGCCGGGAATTAACCCCGGCTTTTTTATATGATTTATTTTAATCTTTAAATTTCTATTTCACACTCTCCTCCGCCCGACTCTCAAATTCAAATTTTATTTGACCACTTTCTTTATCATAATTGGCAATCAATGAATCTCCATTTTTTACATTCATATTGATAATTTCTTCTGCCAGCGGATCTTCTAAATATTTCTGAATGGCGCGGTGTAATGGCCTGGCACCAAACTGTACATCATAACCTTTTTCCGCTAAGAATTCTTTGGCTTCCTGGGTGAGTTGCATGGTGAAACCCAATGCTACCAAACGTTTCATCACATCTTTCAATAACAGGTCAACGATCTCTAAAATATTTTCTTTACTCAAAGAATTGAAAACGACTACATCATCTACGCGATTTAAAAATTCCGGAGAGAAGGTTCTCTTCAAGGCTTTCTCAATAACGGCTTTATTATTATCATCCTGGTTTTGCATGCGGCTGGCCGTAGCGAAACCAACACCATCACCAAATTCTTTTAATTGCCGCACACCAATATTCGAGGTCATGATGATAACGGTATTTTTAAAATCCACTTTGCGGCCAAGGCCATCCGTGAGTTGCCCGTCATCCAATACCTGCAATAAAATATTATAAATATCAGGGTGTGCTTTTTCTATTTCATCCAATAAAATTACACTGTATGGTTTGCGGCGAATCTTTTCTGTAAGCTGTCCGCCTTCTTCATAACCAACATATCCCGGAGGCGCACCAATTAAACGACTGAGGGAAAATTTTTCCATGTATTCACTCATATCAATACGCACCAATGTATCAAGGCTATCAAACATATAACGGGAAAGTGCGCGTGCTAATTCTGTTTTACCCACACCGGTCGGACCCAGAAAAATGAAGGAACCAACCGGCTTTTTCGGATCTTTCAATCCCACGCGATTCCGTTGGATCGCTTTCACCACTTTATCAATTGCCTGCTCCTGTCCAATCACTACGGCCTGCATATCTTTCTGCATGTTGCGCAGTTTTTCACTTTCCGCCTGCACCATTCTTTTTACAGGAATGCCCGTCATCATGCTCACTACTTCTGCGATCGCATCTTCATCAATCGGGTATCTTTTATGTTTACTTTCTTCTTCCCAATCGTTCTTTGCTTTTTCTAATTCTTCCCCTAATCTTTTTTCCTTATCACGCAATGAAGCGGCTTCTTCAAAGCGCTGGCTTTTCACCACTTTATTTTTCTCCAGTTTTATTTCTTCTATCTTTTTTTCTAACTCCACAATATTCAGTGGGACATTTATATTTTTCAAGTGTACGCGTGCGCCTACTTCATCCAATACATCAATGGCTTTGTCCGGCAATAAACGATCGGTCATATACCGGTCGCTGAGTTTTACACAAGCTTCAATAGCTTCCTGGTTATAGGTCACATTGTGGTAATCCTCGTATTTCGATTTGATATTTTCAAGTATTTGAATTGTTTCATCCACGGAAGGCGGATCAATCATTACTTTTTGAAAACGCCTGTCGAGTGCACCATCTTTTTCAATGTGCATGCGGTATTCATCCAATGTGGATGCGCCGATACATTGCAATTCTCCGCGGGATAATGCGGGCTTGAAAATATTACTCGCATCCAATGAACC
The DNA here is from genome assembly GCA_039924585.1 of Chitinophagaceae bacterium. Classification (GTDB taxonomy): domain Bacteria; phylum Bacteroidota; class Bacteroidia; order Chitinophagales; family Chitinophagaceae; genus JAFDXJ01. Next base: position 1,774 of record JBDTAN010000304.1, read on the forward strand.
ACTTGCGCCGCCTGCTCCAACGATTGTATGAATCTCATCAATAAATAAAATCACATCGCGATTTTTTTCCAGTTCATTCATGATGGCTTTCATTCTTTCTTCAAACTGGCCACGATATTTTGTCCCGGCAACAAGCGCTGCAAGATCGAGGCTGATCACGCGTTTATCAAAAAGTACACGGCTTACTTTTCTTTGAACAATACGCAGGGCAAGTCCTTCCACGATCGCCGTTTTACCAACACCTGGTTCACCAATAAGTATAGGATTATTTTTTTTGCGGCGGGAAAGAATTTGTGATACGCGTTCTATTTCTATATCACGCCCAATGATCGGATCGAGTGCACCCGTCTCTGCGAGGCGCGTAATATCACGGCCAAAATTATCCAAAACCGGCGTTTTACTTTTTGCAGTTGCGCCCGGTTTATTTCTTGTTGGTGAAACAAAACTTTTTTTCTCCTCATCAAATTCATCTTCATTTTCTTCGGAGAATTCATTTTGTAAATCGCTGTTTTTTACCATGCCCAAATCATTGCGGAAAATATCGTAATCAATATCAAACTGGTTGAGAATTTGCGTAGCGATATTATCTTTATTTTTCAAAATGGAAAGCATAAGATGTTCTGTTTCTACGAGCTGGCTCTTCAATGCTTTTTGTTCAAGCACAGAAACACGAATTACTTTTTCTGCTTGTTTGGTAAGTGGAAGGCTGTTGATGTTCGCAATATTTTTATCGGTTTTATCTTTCACAGCGATTTCAATTTCTTTACGCAATTCATATAAATCCACATTCAATTGCTTCAGGATTTTTATAGCTGTATTATCACCTTCACGGATAAGGCCGAGTAATAAATGCTCTGTTCCAATAAAATCATTTCCAAGTCTTAAGGCTTCTTCCCGGGAAAACGAAATGATTTCTTTTACCTGGGGTGAAAAGTTATTGTCCATTTTATATTTTTAAAATATGTTTATACAATAATAACGAATAAATTTGATGCAAAGACTTATACAGTTTTGCACAAATGTTAAATAAAAAAATACCAAATCATGGAGTTCAAAATTGATACCAGAGAAAAATTCACGACAATCACGCCTTTACAGGAAAATATTTCTGCCAATATAACAGGAGCATTAGAAGTCTTATGCCGTGAACTACTGCAAGGCAAAATTAAAAATGTAATTCTGAATTTTAGAAATGTAATTGAAATTGATGTAAAAAATGCAGCATCACTTGTTGAATTAAGAATGCGTTTTTTTGACCAAAATGCTTCCTTCGTAATATGTGAAATGAAAAAAGATATTCAGCAATTTTTAGAAAAAAATGATTTATTGGAACCATTAAATATTACACCTTCAGAAAGTGAAGCCTGGGATATGGTGCAAATGGAAGAAATAGAAAGGGAATATTTGGATGATAATTTTCCTGGTTAAAAAAATTTTTTTTTTATTTCAACGAATTTAAAACTTCATATATTTTTCCGGTGATACTTCCGCCGCTATTATCATAATTATTCACAATAAAAGCAAAGGTATAATTGTTGCCATCTTTTGAATTAATATAACCAGCAAATGCTTTCACGCTATTGATAGTTCCACTTTTCATTTTAATATTATTGTACTCCGGTAAGGCTTTATAAAAAGATGAAAACCAATTTTGCGATTTTGCATATTGTAAAGCATACACCATAGAAGCAGGCGTGACACGGTTTTGCGGAGATAAGCCACTTCCATCAAAAATATTCAATGCAGATTTTTCAATGCCTTTACTTAACCAAAATTTTTGTAATGCAAGAATTCCATCTTCGTTTGTGGAAGGTT
>JBDTAN010000305.1:0-5575 GCA_039924585.1 Chitinophagaceae bacterium
AATAACAACAGTACTTTACAGGAAAAAATGAGGAATGCTGTGCGGGAAGATGGTACAAAAGTGTATACACTTCCCACAGCATTATCACTAATGGTTTTTTATGTATTAGCGATGCAATGCATGAGTACACTAGCCGTGGTAAAGCGCGAATTAAAAAGCTGGAAGTGGCCGATTTTTCAATTTTTTTATATGACTGGCCTGGCGTATTTGTTTAGTTTTTTAGTGTACAGGATTTTTTCTTAATTATTTGGGCTAAAGCCCATTGAAAAATATTGATTTAATCCATTGGCTAAAGCCAGTGGCAATTGATAAAAGGCTCTGCATATTTTCATCTGCTTTGAATGAAATTTTAAATTTGGATTCGCTTTTGAACTTCTACCGTAATTTGCATAAAGCTATTTTTTAAATAAAATATTAAAATGTCATTCGCTTATGAATTGCCTCCAGCTTTAGCTGGAGGAATATTTTGTATAATGTTTCCGGGCTTTAGCCCAACTCTGTTTTTTATATAAATTGAATTATTGAAATGGAATACAACAAATAAGCAAATCTTAAAAATGTATTGATGAAATTATTATTGGGCTAAAGCCAGTGGCAATTCATAAAAGGCTCTGCATATTATCATCTGCTTTGAATGAAATTTTAAATTCGTATTCGCTTAAAAATTTCTACCACTTATGAATTGCCTCCAGCTTTAGTTGGAGGATAGAAATAATTAAAATGTAATGGGCTTAAGCCCAAATAAATTCTATCTAAAATTCAAATTCTCGAAGTTTCACTCCATTTTCATCACTCCATTTAACCACTCATCATTTTCGAAATTTATCCTAATAGCATATAACAGATTGATATTCAATTTATTATTTTATTATATAGTATTGCCTGCTGCAAGTTACTAGAATAAACTAAGTACTATGTGATGCATAGTATTAGAAATCTATTTATCTTTGCATTGTCATTGTGATAAAAGACTAGAAATAGGAAAGCATGATGAACCGGATTCAAAAATTTCAAACACATTTTGCGGGAAACCGCAAGAATTAAAAACCCGGAATATGGATATTCAAAACACACAAAGCCAAATGCGAAAAGGAGTGCTGGAATTTTGCATTTTATCGATCATCCGTCACGGGGAAGTTTATCCCAGTGACATTGTAGAGAAAATGAAAGCAGCCAACCTCCACATTCTTGAAGGAACATTGTATCCCCTGCTTACCCGGCTAAAAAATGCCGGCCTGCTCACCTACCGCTGGGTAGAAAGCAATAGCGGGCCACCCAGGAAATATTTTCTGATGACAGATGAGGGCCTTGCATTTTATGCAGAACTCGAATCAACCTGGGATGAACTGGCAGGGGCAGTAAAAACACTCACAGAAATGTCGCCGGAAAATACAGAAACAGAAACACCCAACCACAACCAATAAAACTTAGAAATATGAAAAAGGTAATAAACATCAACTTCCAGGGACGCGTAGTACCTATAGAAGAAACTGCTTATGACATTCTCAAACAATACATCGATAGCCTGCAGCAATATTTTTCTGCTGAAGAAGGAAGCGATGAGATTATCAATGATATCGAAGGACGTATTGCGGAACTCTTTGCTGAAACATTGAAGAAAGGCAGCACCTGCATTACAGATGAAGACGTAGATGCGATCATTAATAGTATGGGCCGTCCCGCAGATTTTGAAGCAGACGAAATAAACCTGCAATCAAAAGTTGAAAATGAAAATCGTAAAAGCCAGTCTGAATCAAAAGGTGCAGGCACTGAAAGGGATAGTACGATACCTCCGCCAATAAATCGCCGATTATTTCGCGATGAAAATGACAAGGTTGTAGCAGGTGTTTGCGCCGGCCTGGCAAATTATTTTAATATTGATCGCGTAGTCGTTCGCGTACTCTTCGTCATATTCTTTGGCGCATTATTTATCCCTTACCTGATCTTGTGGGTAGCTGTACCAAGTACAGCTTCCACCGTGATCGGTTCCATACGGAAAAGATTGTACCGCGACCCGGAAAATAGCATGATCGGTGGTGTATGTAGCGGTATTGCACATTATTTTAATATCAATGTGTGGATTCCCAGGGTTTTATTTTTAATTCCATTTATTTCTTTCCTTTTTAGATGGACACATTTCGGCCCATGGAATTTTCCAAATATTGTCAACTTCTCCTTTAGCCCGGGCGCAACGATCATCTATATCATTTTATGGATCGCCATACCGGAAGCTAAATCCACTTCTGAAAAACTGGAAATGAAAGGTGAAAAAGTGGACCTGAACAGCATTAAAAGTACCATTCAGCAGGATATGGTGGGTGTAAAAGACCGCGCTAAAAAATTCGGCGAAGAAGTGAAAGAAAGGGCTCAGGAAATTGGTGCATCTATTAGTCAGAGAGGCAGGTCTACGGCTTCTGAAGCAAGTACAGTAGCTAGAAGAAGTAGTGGCGGCCTGGGTAGAGTGATCGTTGTTTTATTTAAAATATTTGCTTATTTTATTGTAGGCATAATCGTTTTTTCACTCGTAATTTCTTTATTGTCCATTGGAGTTGTCTTTGCAGGTTTCCTGCCGTATAAAGTGTACCTGATCAATGATGGCTGGCAAACTGTTTTCCTCTGGGGTACTTTATTATTATTCATTTGGGTACCTGTGATCGGTATCATCACCTGGCTCATCAGGCGTATTGCAAATACAAAGTCACACAGCAATTTTATGACCTATACGTTCATTGCTTTATGGACACTTGGTTGGGCATGTATGATTTTACTGGTCTCTTCATTAACCAAAGATTTCGGTTCAAATAATTCACCGAAAGAAGAAATGGTTCAACTCATTAATCCCGGTGTAGATAAACTGGAAATAAAGAATGAAAAAAATTCAAATGATTTTATAAGAAACCGCTGGTGGAGATTTGAGCCTTTTGCAAACGTAGATGACGACACCGTCTTTTTGAAAAACATAGAGATTAAAGTAGTGAAATCTACCAACGATAGTTTTTCTGTAAAAATGTTCCGCATTTCAAATGGTTCAAGCAGGGCAGAAGCAAATGCTTTGGCAAATAAAATAAATTATCCTATTTATCAAAAAGATTCAACACTCTTTTTAGGAAGCGGAATCGCGATCACGCCACAAGAAAAATTCCGTAACCAGGAAGTCTATATCACAGTTGCAGTGCCGGTGGGTAAAAGAATTAAAATAGATAAATATGTCGGCTGGGATAATAATGGTGGCTTTCATTTTGGAAATGGGTTTGATGAAAATGACTGGAGAAATTACAATAACAATAATGATAATGGGGATGAATATGACTGGGATCACAATGTGGAATATATCATGACAGAAACCGGCCTCAAAAGAGTATATCCGGACCCGAATGAAAATGATGATAATGAAATTACAGTTCCCCAAAATAATCAAAGGCAACCACAGGATTCAACCTATCGTTACCAACAACCCAACCAACAGAAAGATTCTGTGAAAAAAATATCTGCAAGTGCAGTAGAGAAAGAAAATACAAATATCAAAACTGTTTCCACGCTTTTCATGCAACGGTTTTTGATTTAAACTTGGTTAAGGTTGGGAGATAAAGAATCCTGTTCCATTTTTGGAATGGGATTCTTGCTTTTAAAAACTACTGTTTTATTTTTTAATGGGCATTTGTTCGCTTATTTTTGTTTGCATTCAGAAAAGTGCCGGTATATTTTTTTAAAAATATACAACAAAAAATAAACACATGAAAGAAACAGCATTTACAAAATTTCATATTGCTCTTGGTGCAAAAATGGCGGAGTTCGCGGGTTACAATATGCCCATTAGTTATACCGGTATTAATGATGAACACCAGGCTGTGCGCAACAATGCCGGGGTTTTTGATGTGAGCCATATGGGTGAATTCATGATCAAAGGGCCGCATGCTTTATCGCTTATTCAGCGCATCACCACGAATGATGTATCTAAAGTCACAGTCGGAAAAGCCCAGTACAACTGTTTTACAAATGATAAAGGCGGCATCATTGACGACCTGATCGTGTATTGTATTGAAGAAAACAACGTTTATATGCTTGTGGTAAATGCCGGTAATATTGCAAAAGACTGGGATTGGATCACTGCGCATAATACAGAAAATGCGGATATGAAAAATATCAGTGATGTTACCTGCCTGCTTGCTGTACAGGGACCGAATGCCTGCAAGATTTTACAACCCTTAACGGACATTGATATTTTAAATTTGAAATATTACACATTTGTAAAAGGCCATTTTGCCGGCGTGGATAATGTGCTTATTAGTGCCACAGGTTATACGGGTTCCGGTGGTGTGGAAATATATTTTTCCGCAGGATCCGGTGGAGAAAATAAAAATGATAACGCTGATAAAATATGGAACGCAATCTTTGAAGCTGGAAAATCCTCCGGTATCAAACCTATCGGTCTTGGCGCACGCGATACGCTCCGCCTGGAAATGGGTTTCTGTTTGTATGGAAATGATATTGATGATACCACTTCACCACTCGAAGCGGGACTGGGCTGGATCACCAAACTCAATAAGGATACGGCTTTCACGGCACAGGATATTTTACGTACACTAAAAGAAGAAGGCATTCAAAGAAAATTAGTGGGCTTTGAAATGATTGAACGTGGCATTCCACGGCACAATTATCCGATTGTAGATGCAACTGGAAAAGAAATTGGTTATGTCACAAGCGGCACACAAGCGCCTTCATTGGGTAAAGCAATCGGCCTGGGTTATGTATCAAAAGAAAATGCAACTTTGGATAATGAAATTTTTATCAGCATTCGCAACCAACCAGTTAAGGCAAAGGTTGTAAAAGCGCCATTCAGCTAAAATAATTGTATGAGTTTCAGCAAAGAAAATGAACAAATAGCTATGAAATGGTTTGATGCATTTAATGCACAAGACCTGGATGAATTGCTGGCATTGTATGATGAAGCCGCAAAACATTTTAGCCCCAAATTAAAAGCCAGCCGACCGGAAACAAATGGCTTGATCGAAGGAAAAAAAGCATTGCTTGAATGGTGGGCCGATGCATTCAAACGCTTGCCGGGATTGCATTACGAAGTACAAACGATCACTGCAAATGAGCACAGAGTTTTTATGGAATATGTTCGCGAAGTGCCGGAAAATGAAGATATGCTTGTAGCAGAAGTGCTGGAAATTACGAATGGGAAAATTATTTATTCCCGTGTTTATCATGGTTAATTAATATTGATCTTCCATCTCAGAAAAAACATACAATGAAATTTTCTGCACGCATTTTTTTAAGTTTATTTTTTTGCACTATTCTTTTTTCTTCCTGCGGAAAATATATTACCGAAACCGGCGTGGCTTCTTATTACAGCGATTCATTTAATGGAAAGCAAACAGCGAACGGAGAAAAGTTTAATAATAAGGATTTAACGGCAGCGCATAAAACACTTCCATTTGGAACAAAGGTTAAAGTGCTGAATCCAAAGAATGGGAAAAGTGTAAAAGTACGTATCAATGACCGCGGGCCTTTCGTGGCCGGGCGTATCATTGATCTAAGTAAATTGGCTGCACAAAAGATTGATATGATC
>JBDTAN010000306.1:0-4189 GCA_039924585.1 Chitinophagaceae bacterium
AGTTAAATTCATTTCTTATAACCGTATTATTTCACTCAACGAAACAAATGCTTCTATTGCGCATAATAAGGAAGTGAATCTTCGTTTAAATCAAATCCTTATTTCGCTACTCAATGCAGAAACCGGGCAACGCGGATTCCTGCTTACACATGACAGCGATTTTTTAAAGCCCTTTATTGGGTCACAAGAAAAAATAAATAAAATAGTTGACAGCCTGGAAATTTCACTCGCTACTGATAGTACACAACGACGAAACCTGGAAGTGCTGAAAAGCCTCGTAGAAACTCGCTACAAGATATTTGCTATTTTACCACAACGACTAATTGATGAAGATTCTATACCTGCAGACAGGTCAAAATATTTGAATAATGGCAGAAGTGCAATGGGTCATGCGCGCAACCTGATCGCACAAATGAGCAACTATGAAAATAAAGCGTTGGCAAATAAAACACCTTCCCGCGACCAGGTCGCTTTCATCACGCCTTTTTATAGTTTATTGTTTTCCATTATCGGGATACTCATCGTAACATTTGCTTATTTCCGGCTGAAAAGAGAAATTCAATTGCGCGTTATTGCGGAAAACAATTTGAATGATATGAACCGTGAATTGTCATTGAATAATGCTGAACTTTCTTCCTTTAGTTATGTGGCTTCGCATGATTTGCAGGAACCGTTGCGTAAAATTCAATCCTTCGGTAACCTCATCATCAACCAGGAAAAGGAAAATTTATCTGAAAAGGGAAAAGATTATATGGTGCGCATCAATAATGCTGCGGCACGCATGCAGGAATTGATTATCGCACTACTAAGTTACTCAAGTACCAATGTAAAAAATATTTCTTTTGTTCCTATTAGCCTTGATAAAATTTTGAAGCACGCTAAAGAAAATTTATCAGATATCATTGAAGCAAAAAATGTACAGATAGAATCACAGCCGTTACCGGAAGTGGAAGGCGTGGAAATACAAGTAGCTCAGGTTTTTTCAAACATTCTTTCTAATGCCATTAAGTATGCAAAAAATGATGAACCCTGCAAGATTGTGATCACCGTGGAAAAAACACAGATTGGCGATAATGTGATGGAGAAATATTTAAACCAGCAATATTGGAAGATCGGTTTTCACGATAATGGAATTGGTTTCGATCAGAAATATGCGCAACGGATATTTGAATTGTTTCAACGCCTCCACGGTCGTGAACAATATGCCGGCACGGGCATCGGGCTCGCACTTTGCCAGAAGATCATGTTAAATCACAAAGGCTTTATTACAGCAAGATCCGAACCCGGCATTGGTGCAACTTTCGAATTATATTTTCCTGAGAAATAAAATATTTTTTTTTATTTCAACTTATTTTTAATTTAGTGGCTTAATTCAAAACATGCCCTTCAGACATAAGAAAGTTTTAATGGTTGACGATGATGCAGATGACCAGTTACTTTTTGCAAATGCTTTGCAGGAAATTGATACCACCATGCATTGCGAGATCGCCAATAACGGCATTGAAGCGCTTGAAAAATTAAAAATCTTTATTCCGGATGTGGTTTTTCTTGATCTGAATATGCCCATGATGAATGGAATGGAATGCCTGGCCGCGATGAAAAAAAATAAACACTTGGCCAATATTCCCGTCATTATTTTTACAACCACCAATGATAAAGTGTCCATCGCTACCACCAGGGAAATGGGTGCTACTGCATTTTTTCACAAGCCTATAGAATTTAATAGGCTGCGCCAAAAATTGCTGGATTTGTTTTTATACAATGCAGGCGATAATAGTCACCCTTTTACTGCTGTGTCGTTTATTATTTAGAATATGGTGTATAGATTTTCCTATCCATACTTGTAATTATAAAAACATTGAATTTTCATTTTACATCGGAGAGAGGCACTCAAAAAATCCCATCATTTACATATTCCCGATTATCCATGTATGTACCATTAAGTTTCAACCAATTAATCGATGTTCGCATTTGATTGTTAGTACTTTTTTTAAGAACCTTTTGCTTGTCTATTATTGATTTTTTTCAAAACAACTAAATACACCATCGTTGGAATGAAAGTTGTTGGATTTGAAACCTGCAATTACTTATAAAAAAATTAGTGCTGCAAAATTTCCTTCCATCTTTAAACTTAAAAAAAAATAAATATTTATGAAATCTCCTGAAAAGAAAACAAATAATGTTTCCACAAAGCAACAACAGCTTGAACAGTTTATGACGGACAGTTCCGGTCAGCCACTTACTACTAACCAGGGTTTAAAAGTAAATGATACCAACAATTCATTAAAAGCAGGAGAGCGCGGTCCAACCTTACTGGAGGATTTTTTATTGCGCGAAAAGATCACCAATTTTGATCATGAAAGAATTCCAGAACGCGTCGTTCATGCACGCGGAAGTGGCGCTCATGGCTATTTTGAATTATACAAAAGCATGGACAAATTTACAAAAGCAGGTATATTTAATGATACTAAAAGAAGAACGCCACTGTTCGTTCGTTTTTCTACAGTTGCTGGCTCTAAAGGTTCTTCAGACCTCGCGCGTGACGTGCGTGGTTTTGCTGTAAAATTTTATACAGAAGAGGGAACCTGGGATTTGGTGGGAAATAATATGCCCATATTTTTTATACAGGATGCGATGAAATTCCCGGACCTGGTGCATGCAGTAAAGCCCGAACCCAATAAACAAATTCCACAGGCGGCTTCTGCCCATGATACTTTTTATGATTTTGTTTCACTTAGCCCTGAAACTTTGCATAACCATATTTGGGCGATGAGTGACCGCGCGATTCCCCGGAGTTTTAGAATGATGGAAGGTTTTGGTATTCATACCTATCGCTTAATAAATGAAAAAGGAAAATCCCATTTTGTAAAGTTTCACTGGAAACCTTTGCTGGGCATCCACTCCGTTACCTGGGATGAAGCCGTAAAAATAAGTGGCGCAGATTCAGATTTTCTTCGCCGCGATCTTTGGGATGCCATTGACAGCGGCCAGTTTCCGGAATGGGAGCTTGGATTTCAGATAGTGCCGGAAGAAGATGAACATAAATTTGAATTTGATTTACTCGATCCGACAAAACTCATTCCGGAAGAAATGGTGCCTGTAACGATTGTTGGTAAAATGACATTGAATAAAAATCCTGAAAACTTTTTTGCAGAAACAGAGCAGGTTGCATTCCTTCCGGGCCATGTTGTTCCGGGTATAGATTTTTCAAATGATCCATTATTGCAAGGTCGTCTTTTTTCTTACAGGGATACGCAATTGTCCCGTTTGGGCAGTCCAAATTTTCACCAGATTCCGATCAACAGGCCTGTCGTAGAACGTCACAATAATGAGCGCGATGCGCATATGCAAATGAATATTCCGAAAGGGCAAACTGCTTATTTTCCAAATACTTTAAGTAATGGTTGTCCGCATCTTTCTACTATGTCAGAAGGCGCTTTTCATTCCTATGAAGAAAAAATTGATGCACGGAAAATCCGCGCAAGAAGTGAAAGTTTTAACGACCATTTTTCTCAGCCCGCACTTTTTTATCGCAGCTTAGCACCATGGGAAAAAGACCATGTAGCACAGGCATATACATTTGAATTGGGAAAATGTATGCATGATCATATTAAACAAAGAATGCTTTGGATGATCAATCAAATAGATGAAGGATTGGCGCAAACAGTATCGGCTGGATTGGGTTTAGCTATTCCGGATACGATTGACCAGCCTATAAACCAGGCGATTGGTGCAGATGCAGATGTGTCCAAACAACAACCTGGCCCAAGAAAAAATTACCTGGACATTTCTAAGCCGTTGAGCCAGGCGAATACAAAATTCAATTCAATTGCCACGCGCCATGTCGCTTTTTTAGCAGCGAATGGAGTGAATGCAATGAGTTTGGAAAAAATGAAAAAAGCGTTGGAAAAAGAGGGCGCTGTTGTAAAAATTATTGCGCCGAAAGGAGGAACAATTTCTGCAAGCACCGGTAAAAAAACTTTTATGGTGGATGCATCCATAAAAACGACAGAAAGTGTTTTGTATGATGCAGTATATATCGCGGATGGTGAGGAATCAGTGAAGGCATTGATGGGCGAAGCGAAGTTTATTAAATTTGTGAATGAAGCTTTCAAACATTGTAAAGCAATTGCTGCGGATGGTGCAGGTAAAAAATTAATAGACGCCACTTTTGTAAAAAAATATACAA
>JBDTAN010000307.1:0-4941 GCA_039924585.1 Chitinophagaceae bacterium
ATTGCACAATTTATACCGCTTCAAACGCTCGACAGTGGCCCTGAAAAAGGCAAAGTATTGGTACTTGGCTGGGGAAGTACGTATGGCGCTATTAAAAGTGCATCGCTTGAATTACAGGCAGAAGGCCACGCGGTGAGTCATGCGCATATCCGTTACCTCCGGCCTTTTCCTTCAAACCTGGGCGAAATCTTGAAAAATTTTGAACATGTATTAATCCCTGAAATTAATAATGGCCAGTTAATAAAAATTATCCGTGATCATTTTTTAATTGATGCAAAAGGCTATAATAAAATTATGGGAATTCCTATAACGCGCACGGAGCTGGTTCAGGAAATTAAAAAATATCTATAACTTATTAATGTGTAATTATCGTTTTTAAAAATACGGAATTATTGTTTGCCTGGCATCTTACTATATATATTCCTGTCATCACATTGTTAACTGGAATATTTATAGAAGTATTTGCTGAATTTCCACGCATTATTAAAATACCATTTACTGAATATAATTGCCAGGTACAGTTTTCGTTTAATGGATTATTAATAAGGATTGAATTATCTCCGGCTTTATATGTTATTTTTAAAAGGTTTGATTTTGAACGCTGCAATTGTATTATTGAAGAATAAGTAAATTCATTATCTAAATCAACCATTTTGAGCCTGTAAAAGCCACCTGGATTAAGTGATGATTTTTGTGTAAAATTGTATTCTTTATTGGTAGAACTATTTTGTGATGCTTTAACCGTGCCTGCAGTGCTAAAAATTTTTCCATCAACGCTTTGCTCGATATTAAAAAAAGCTGTATTCACTTCATTGGCTGTTAGCCAATGAAGTACATCATTATCTCCTTGTACAACTCCCGAAAAGGAAAGTAATTTTAGAGGGAGTCCACCGGGTGTAAGTTTGCAAAGCTCATACCCGGTTGTTATACCAACAACGCTCGCCTGAAAATAAAGTTCGTTATGATATTCAAGAAAATAGTTATCACTTCCAAACTGGGAATAGTGATAAATGGGCGATAATGTATTATCCGCTCTCATTGGTATAGTACCTGCTGCCGTTCCATCACTTTGATATGTTGAAAAATCCGCTCCGGAAATCATATACATTTTATTATTCCATACTGCAGCAAAAAGACTGGAAGGGATAGATCCCTTCACTAATTGTGTATTAGCTTCAGTGCCATCTGTTTTCCATAATTCCTGTGTGGCCCATGCTATAAAATAGAGCGTATCATTATAAACTGTAAAAGCACGTGGCTGACTGCTATTTGCGCCTGGCAAAACATCTTTCACCAGTTGCGTGCCGGCAGTTGTACCATCAGTTACCCATACTTCCTCACCATTTATTCCATCGTTAGCTGAAAAATATATTTTATTGTGATAAACTATGAAGTTTTCCGGCTCACCACTTCCCGTAGGGTTAATATCTTTTATAATATGTGTGCCTGCATTCGTTCCATTTGTTACCCACAATTCATCTCCATGAATATTATCGTACGCATCAAAGTACATTTTGTTATTTAATATTGGGGAATTTCCATTAAAATTTGCAACATTATCACCGGCTTGTACTAGTATTGTTCCTGCTAATGTGCCGTCACTTTTCCACAACCCAAATCCGGAGCCTGAACCATCATCACTAATAAAATAAACCATATTGTTTAAAACTGCCAAAGCTCTATCTCCATTAAAACCAGCAACAATATTGTCTTTTATAACTTTTGTATTGGCGGCAGTGCCATCAGAAACATATAGTCTGTGTGTGCCATTGGTATTATTTGCCAAAAAGAAAAGTTTGTTGTTGGCAACAGTAAAATTTTGAGGATCAGAACTGGTGTTGCCGGGGTATATATCTTTAAGCATTACTGTGCCTGCAGTTGTACCATCGCTTACCCAGGGTTCCTGGCCATTAACCCCATCATTATAAGCAAAATAAATTTTGTTATTATAATTTTGTAGTTCACGAATACTATTACTTATGCCCCCAAAAGGCCCTACATTAGTTGTTGTTGCATCGGTACCAAGGGTAAACCAAAGGCTATTGTAGTTAGCAGCATCCTGTGCAATAAAAAAAAGTTTATCATTAGAAATGATAAGATCACGGGGAAGAGAATTGCCTGCAGTATTAATATCTTTTACATTTACAATATCCTGGGCTTGAAGTGTAGATATTATAGAAAAAAATGCTACAGTCAATAGTAAATATTTTCTCATAACAATTTTATTTTAAAAAAGAACTTTCACAATATAAACCTAAAATTTTATTTATCAAGAAAATGTTAATGAACAAAATTTTTTAAATGAAATTTTACCCGTGTTTGAATATACTTATTCATAAAATACGTTTCAAACTTGGTAATTCTATACCCTTCTTTGAATTTTTGGAACTCTCACTTAAAAATAATGGGCAAAGTCAAGTGAAACGTTATACTACTTTATTATAAATTTTTTGCCCTGCAAAAGTTAGTGACATAAAAAAAGCACCGGAGAAAGAATTGTATTTGCCGAAACAAACACTTTTATTTTTCCGATGCTTCTAAACTGAACTTCCTGGAAGGAAGCTAGTAGAAAGTATCGCTTTTGTAAAATCAACCGAAATTGATAAAACTCCTTCGATCTTTAGTAATACAAATATACAGTTTTCGGAAGCCCTTTTCCAAATTTCAGGGGTTTCTTTTTTGCACCTGATTTGCACAGGGTTATGCACAGAATTTTAAGGTTATCCACCGATGTTTTTCCGTGCGAAAGAGTCCGGACAGATTTTAGAAAATAAAAATTAATTCATAAAAACTAAACATTTGTTTGATTTATTCAAACGTTTGTTTAGTTTTGCTTTTTTTCAAGAATGGTCCTGACAGATAAACATAATCACATTATAGAAATAGCGGAAGAGTTATTCGCCACCAAAGGCTATTCCGGCACTTCTATCCGGGATATTGCAAAAGCAGCTAATGTGAACCTGGCCATGGTTTCCTATTATTTTGGTTCCAAGGAAAAATTAATGGAAACATTATTTAAGGAACGTATTTTACTGATGCAATTAAAAATTGAAACGCTTTTGAAAAACGAAACTATTTCACCTTTTCAGAAAGTGGAGATCATGATTGATGAATACATTTCAAAAGTTTTGGATAAGCAAGCCTTTTATAAAATTATGCTGTGTGAAATGGCCCAGCGGAAAAACATGGTGGTCGTTAAATTTATTCGTGAAATCAAATTGAATTATGCCAATATGATGCGCGGCCTCGTGGAAGAAGGACAACGCAAGAAAATATTTAAAAAGCATATAGATATTATGTTACTCATGAACACCATGACAGGAACTGTCACACAAATGATCATGAATAAAGAAGTTTACCGCGAATTCAATTCTTTGAAAAAAATTTCGGAAACAGAATATGATCAACGCCTTAAAAAAATACTAGGTGATCATCTCAAAAAGATTTTTAAAACATTACTCGAATATGAATCTTAAATCAAAACATCTTTTATTACTCTTTTTTGTATTTTCTGCTTATGGGGCTATAGCGCAGGAAACGAAAGCAATTAGTCTTGATGAAGCTGTCAATACAGGTCTTCAAAATAGTAAGAAATTAAAAATTTCCCGGGCCAAAATTGATGAGGCAAATGCGATGCTGGCTGAAGCAAAAAACAGGCAATTACCTGACCTGAAAATCAGTGGAAGTTACCTTCGACTCAACAGCGCGAATATTGTTCTGAAAAACCCGGGAAGCGGTTCCGGCACTACGCCAAAAATTTCTTCCGCATTGTATGGTATGGCAAGTGCATCATTACCGATTTATGCAGGCGGTAAAATTCGTTATGGAATTGAGTCATCAAAATATTTGCTGCAAGCCTCCAGGCTTGACAATGAAAATGACAGCAATGCCATTTCCTACAACATTATTGAAGCATATATTAATTTATATAAATCCAGGGAAGCTATTAAAATTGTAAAGGAAAATTTACAAGTTTCCCGCTCGCGCGACACTACTTTTTCCAACCTGGAAAAAAATGGTTTGCTCGCCAGGAATGATTTACTAAAATCAGAATTACAAACAACGCAAACTGAATTGTCTTTGCTGGATGCAGAAAATGATTCGAAGATCGCCAATGTGAACATGGATTTGCTCCTGGGTTTTCCGGAAAATGTGACACTGGAAACACAGCCAGATTTTTTCAATAACATTCCATCTATTCCAACTTTTGAAGACTATGAAATGCAAGCGCTGCAAAACAGGAAAGATTTACAGGCATCTTCATTACGTATTCAATCTGCAAATCTTGGAATTAAATCAGCACATGCGGAAGCTTTGCCTTCACTGGTTTTGACAGGTGGCTACATTGCTGGCGTTATACCCAATTTTGTGACAGTGACCAACGTTGCAAATATTGGCCTGGGTTTTCAATATAATTTGGCCAGCTTATGGAAATCAAATTCAAAATTATCAACTGCAAAAGCGCAGTTCGCTGAAGCGAATGCGGCTAATGAAATGTTGCAGGATGAAATAAAGCTCCAGGCCAACAGGAATTACCAGGATTTTATTTTATCAAAAAATAAAATTGACGTGTATGAAAAAGCGCTGGCACAATCACAGGAAAATTATCGCATTACTAATAATAAATATGTGAACAGCCTTGCAACGATCACTGATCTGTTAGAAGCAAATGCGTCTTTATTACAGGCAAAATTAAATGTACCTTTTGCGAAGGCGGATGCTTTTATGGCGTATAAAAAATTATTATTGACGACTGGAAATATCAATATAAAATAAAATCAAGAAAAAATTTATGGCAGAAATAATAAACGAAACAACTTCTCCTGTAGTAATAAAGGAAGATAATCCACCAAAGAAAAAAAGTAAATTTTTTGTCATTGTACTTACGTTACTTGTGATCGTAGGAGGTTGGTTTGGAATTTCAAAATACATATATAGCCT
>JBDTAN010000308.1:0-3731 GCA_039924585.1 Chitinophagaceae bacterium
AAAACCAGGTTACTGCTGCTTTTCATATTAAGTTTGATTGGCTTAATTGGAACAGTAATTTGGTTTTTTATGTCCCGCGAAACAGATCAGTTCAATATCTTTATGAGTGGATTAGGTGGTTTCCTATTTCTATTTTGGTCAATTTTTTATGGAAGAAAATACATCCGGGAAGTAAAGAAGACTGCATTGTAATTGAGCTATAATTTTCGAACCACGATTGTTTGATAAATTCTAAAGTCAAAGCGTAAAAGATTGTCATAAGAAAGAATTCGCTTACATTAGCTTTAATTCAAATATTGGTGGCTTTACTAAACCTACAGCAAATTGCAATACAAAACCAACATGCAAACTTTTGACAAAGATTCTGTAAAAGAAGAAATTGGGAATAGATAAATGAATAATTTAAGAGAAGAATGAATTTTAAAATATCAATAAAGATTTTATTGACATTGCTTATTGCAGTAATTCTGTTTCACCTTACAGTAATAGCTAAGATCGTTCCATATGACATTGCCTGGGGCGGACGACTTCAAAATGACGCTCAAATGTATATATATGAATTAATCTCCATTCTAATAATCTTATTTTTAGGGCTTGTTTTGCTAATGAAAGGAGACTATGTGAAATTTCAATTTAAGAATAAAACGATAAATATAATATTATGGATTTTCCTTGTTTTATTTCTTTTGAACACTATTGGTAACATTTTCGGAAAGACAAACTTTGAGACATCATTCGCAGTTTTGACTTTTGTATTCGCTATCCTTATTTGGACAATTTTGAAAACTAAACACATTACGAAACCAAAAGATAACATACCCGAAAAAAACAAATTACAGGCAACAACAAATTCAATAATAATAGCATTTCTGTAAATACAACGCAGCCAACATCAAAACTTGAAAGAGATTTAAAATGAAAGCAATAGTTTATACAAAATATGGGCCGCCGGAAGTTGCTCATTTATTAGAGGTTGAGAAACCTAAACCAAATGACAACGAAGTATTAATAAAAGTATTTGCAACTACAGTTAATAGAACAGACTCCGGTTTTCGTAGTGCTGAGTATTTTATATCAAGATTTTGGAGCGGACTTTTTAAACCAAAGTATTCAATTTTGGGTTGTGAGTTTGCAGGGATTATTGAAGAGACTGGAAAGAATGTGGGCACATTTAAAAAAGGCGATCAGGTTTTTGGATTTAATGAGAAAACTTTTGGAGGGCATGCCGAATATCTAACAATTGCAGCAACTGCGGCTCTAACTATTTTACCTAAAAACGTATCGTATGAAGAAGCTGCTGCAATTACGGAAGGAGCACACTATGCACTATGCGATATAAGAGCAGCCAGGGTTAGGCATGGACAAAATGTGATGGTCTATGGCGCGACAGGAGCAATTGGTTCTGCTGCAGTGCAGCTATTAAAAACGCTTGGGGCAAATGTTACAGCCGTTTGTAATACAAAAAATTTAGCGCTGGTAAAGTCGTTGGGTGCTGATTTAGTAATTGACTATCAAACAGAAGATTTTACAAACACAGCAACAAAATTTGATTTAATATTTGATGCGGTAGGCAAAAGTTCATTTGGAAAATGTAAACCATTACTTAAGCAAAAAGGGATTTATATTTCAACCGAATTGGGCAAACATGCAGAGAATATCTTTTTGGCAATGTGGACCCCTTTTTGGGGTGGGAAAAAAGTTTTATTTCCAATGCCAACAATAAATAAAGACGACGTTATTTATCTAAAAACCCTTGTTGAAAAAAGAGCATTTAAGCCTGTTATAGACAGGTGTTATAAACTAGAAGAAATTGTAGAGGCATATAAGTATGTTGAGTCAGGACAAAAAACGGGTAATGTGATCATTAAGATTACAGATCAATAAGAACCTTCAACTAACCAAATCAATAAGCAGGCAAATCCAATTTCAATATCATTTCCTCCAACACAAAAATAAAGTGCGTTCTTTACTTTATGAAAAAAAGTAATATTGAAAATTACAAGTCAATATTTTAAACAAAAATTAAAAAAATCGATGAAAACATTTTTATGTTCTATTACTATACTACTATTTTCTTTAGGTGTCCAGGCACAGGAAAATAATCCATTTATCACTGGATTTGAAAAAAGTGCTCCATCAAAAATATTAGGTGAACAGCGTACTGTTTGGATTCATATTCCTACTATCAATGGAGGAAATGAAAATACCGATAAAGGTCGTTACCCGGTAATTTATGTATTAGATGGAGATGCAAATTTTAATGATATTGTGAGTATGTCCGAATTCATGAGTAATGCAGGTCTTTGTCCGCCAATGATCGTAGTCGGGATTTTACATCCTGCGCGCATGAAGGATCTAACATTTGGTACTGATAAGGAAACGCCGGGTGTCATTGGCAATGGCGAAAATTTCATGCGCTATGTGGAAAAGGAATTGATGCCATATATCGAATCAACTTACCCAACGGTTCCCTTTAAAATCTTTATTGGCCACTCTGTTGGCGGCCTTGCTGTTGTGAATACATTAATACATCAGCCGGATTTATTCAGTGCGTATATTTCTCTTGACGGCGCTTTATGGTGGAACAATCAGCAAATTGTAACTGATGCAAAAACACTTTTAGCAAATAAAAATTATAAAGGGAAAACTTTATTCATGGCATTGGCAAACCGAATGGAAAAAGGAATGGATACGCTGGAAGTTCAAAAAGATACAACGGAGGGAACAGAACTAATTCGCAGCAACCTGGAATTCATTAAAAATGTTTTTAAAAACAAAACAAATGATTTGCGTTTCCAATATAAGTTTTATGAAAATGACGATCACAGTTCCGTAAGGTTGATCGGCGAATATGATGCGCTCCGTTTTATTTTTGATTTTTACAAACTGAAAATTTACAATAGTGAATTAGATGATCCCAATTTCAAATTAGATTCTTTATTAGCAACACATTATAAAAATGTTTCTGAGCAAATGGGCTATCTTAATCGACCAGGCGAAAGCCAGGTAAATAATCTTGGATACTATATGTTGAGGCAAAAACAATTTATGAAGGCGGAAGCTTTGTTTAAATTAAATATTACAAACTATCCAGAATCGGCTAATTGTTATGATGGCCTGGGAGATTTATACCTGGCAAAGGGTGATAAATTAAATGCCATAGAAAGTTTCAAAAAAACTTTGTCATTAAAAGATATTCCCGGGACAAAACAAAAGCTCGAAACTTTATTGAATGAAAAGAAATAAGGAACTAAAAAATATTTGCATAAAATAAGAATCGTAATTTAGCGTACTTCTTTGGCAATCAAAATGATTCCCTGTATAAAATAATTAAGTATGAAAACAACAATAAACATAGGCGAAAAAAATATAGAATTTAATAGAAATTGGTTTACCGGCAGTTTCACATATATGATTGACGGAGAAAAGAGGAGTTTAGCAAGTGCTTTAAATCCTTTTACACATTTTTCTTTTAAGCAATCAAAAATGTATAAAGCAAAAGTGGATGAAACAATAGTCACCATAATAAAATCAAGACCTCTGCTGTTTGCTGGTCTTAGAGCAAATAACTATAAATTTTTCTTAGATTATAAACTCATTAAAGAAGTAGAAGAACTTTAAAAAATATAGATCTACTACTAACAGGCATCTGGCAAAATGTGTATCTAGTACTTTAATAAAAACCTGACTTCTTTTTCCGATCATCTTGACAAACAATATGGGAAGCCCGG
>JBDTAN010000309.1:0-2606 GCA_039924585.1 Chitinophagaceae bacterium
ATTTCCAGTTCTCCATTTTCCATATCACCTTCAAACATACTCTTCTTTGCCCTGCCTCTTCCTAATATTTCAGATAATTTTTCTGCAGAAGCGCCATTCAATTCTGCTTCTCTGATCAGATCAAAGAAATTATTTTTTAATAAACGTACTGGCACAATTTTTTTAATACTCAATAAAGTATCTCCTTCTTTTGCATTTACAACTGCCTGTTTAAAATGAATATGATTCGATGCTTCATTACTACAAACAAACCTGCTGCCCACTTGCACACCATCCGCTCCCAAAACCATCGCTGCAAACATTTGCCTGCCTGTTGCAATGCCGCCGGCAGCAATTACCGGAATAGAAACTGCATTTGCAACAGCCGGAATTAATATCATGGAGGTAGTTTCCTCACGGCCATTGTGTCCACCTGCTTCAAAGCCTTCTGCTATAACTGCGTCCACGCCTGCATCCTGTGCTTTCATTGCAAACTTGCTGCTACTTACTACATGTACAACAGTGATGCCTTCTTTTTTTAAAATACTTGTCCAAATTTTTGGATTGCCTGCAGAAGTGACAACAATTTTTACACCTTCATCAATAATTGTTTTGATATGCTTGTCGATGTCCGGGTATAACATGGGCACATTTACACCAAATGGTTTTGTAGTTGCTTTTTTACATTTCTGAATATGCTCCAGTAAAATCTCCGGGTACATACTTCCACTTCCAATCATACCAAGACCACCCGCATTACTCACAGCAGATGCGAGTTTCCAGCCACTTGTCCATACCATTCCTGCCTGTATAATTGGAAATTGAATATTAAAAAGATGAGTGATTTTATTTTTTTGAAACATATTTTAAAAATAAATTTTTACCCAAAATCAATCTCCGTATTATCACCAATATTCAAACTTCTGCTCAGGCCTTTCACGCTCGCATCACTTCCAATCAATGAGTTATCCAAAAGCACTTCAGACAAATAAGTATAAGAGCCTATAATACTTTCTTTCACAATGGAAAAATGAATCTCTGCATTCGCATCAATAGAGGCATGCGGCCCGATCACAGAATTCTTTATAATGCAACCCGCACCAATACTAACCGGTGGAAGAATAATTGAATTTTCAATTTGGATATTCTTGCTGATATGGCCGCCATATTTTTTAAGAAGCGTTGCATTGCTTTCAATCAGTGTTTCTTTTTTCCCGCAATCAAACCAGTTTTTTACTTTAAAAGATTTCACTTTTGCGCCGCGTTGAATCATGCATTCGATCGCGTCAGTGAAATTATAAGCACTATAATTTTCATTGTGTTTTTCATACAAATGTTTCAGGCATTCAAAAAGATAATTCGTTTCTTTTATTTTATATAATCCCACGAGGGCAAGATTACTTTTTGGAATCAGTGGTTTTTCATAAACATGCTGCACAAAATTTTCTTCATTAATTTCTGCCACACCAAAATCACGCGGATCATCCACGCGTTTTACGCCAAGCATACTATATGGGCTGTCTAAAACTTCACGGATATCGTATTCGCAAATGGTATCACCAAGCGCCACAAATATTTCATCATTATCAGCGAGTTTTTGTGTGAGTTCTATTGCATGGCCTGTTCCAAAACGTTCACTTTGCTCCACGAAATGACAGGACAATAAAGGATACGTTTCCTTCACATACTCTTTAATTTTTTCACCCAGGTAACCAATTATAAAAATAAATTCATTAATGCCTGCTTCTTGTAATTGATCCACAATAAAACTCAGGATCGTTTTACCTGCAACAGGAATTAATGCTTTGGGTTGTGTATAGGTATGCGGCCGTAATTTTGTGCCAACGCCGGCCACGGGAATAATTGCTTTCATACTTAAAATGTATTCAAAATGTTTTTTATGAATCAAAAAACATCATTTAATTTTTGTGAAAGTATTGAATTTACTTTTCTCAAAAGTACCATTTAAATAATGTTCCTGCAAAGATAGAATGCTAATATCTACGGAATAAAACATGCTAAAAGAATGGCTTCATCATTTTATAGTTTTAATTTTGACTAAATAAAAATCCTGGTATGCAAAAAGATAGTTTGGTATTTGGCCTTTTTAAAGAAGAACTGGAACGGCAGCGACGTGGCATGGAGCTCATCGCTTCTGAAAATTTTACCAGCCTGCAGGTGATGCAGGGAATGGGAAATGTAATGACCAATAAATATGCGGAAGGTTACCCGGGTAAAAGATATTATGCAGGTTGTGAAATTGTGGATCAAACAGAACAACTGGCTATAGACCGGCTTTGTCAAATTTTTAATATTGAATATGCAAATGTGCAGCCACATAGCGGTGCACAGGCAAATGCCGCAGTTGCGCTGGCAGTTTTAAAACCCGGGGATCCCATACTTGGCCTGGATCTGAGTATGGGCGGGCATCTTACGCATGGTTCACCGGTGAATTACAGTGGCAAATTATATGACGCCCATTTTTATGGTGTTACCCGCGAAGAAGGTCGGGTGGATTATGATATGCTGGATGCAAAAGCAAAAGAAGTAAAACCTAAATTAATTATTTGCGGTGCAAGTGCTTATTCCCGCGACTGGGATTATGAACGTATCCGGAAATCTGCAGA
>JBDTAN010000310.1:0-2887 GCA_039924585.1 Chitinophagaceae bacterium
AATACCTGCGTATTATTTGGCGATGCTGGCGCGGCAGTTTTGTTGGAACCAAACTATGAAGGGTATGGTGTGAAAGATTCTATTTTAAAATCTGATGGTAGTGGCCGCGATTATTTACACATGAAAGCAGGTGGATCTTTAAAGCCACCAAGTATTGAAACAGTTACTGCGAAAGAGCATTTTACCTACCAGGAGGGAAGGACTGTTTTCAAATTTGCAGTTGTAGGTATGGCAGATATTAGTGCAGAAATTATGGAAAAAAATAATTTAAAAAGTGATGATATAGCATGGCTGGTTCCACACCAGGCAAATATGCGCATCATTGATGCCACTGCAAATCGTATGGGCGTAACGAAAGAAAAAGTGATGATCAATATCCATAAATATGGCAACACCACGGATGCTACTATTCCATTGTGTTTATGGGAATGGGAAAAGCGGTTAAAGAAAGGTGATAATTTAATATTAGCTGCATTTGGCGGAGGTTTCACCTGGGGCGCTGCCTGGGTGAAATGGGCGTATTAAATAAGGTTAAAAAGAATTATTTTTCTATATTTTTCTCATAGTTGTTTTACTGAGTATTAAAAGAGAACTGGGAACAAAGGCCAAACCCTACCAATAAATATACGCCGCCCATAATTAAGCAAGCCATTGCTTTGTCATGCTCTTTAACAACAAGGAAAAAAAGTGCCATTGATAAATTGATCACTCCAAAAATAATTGCCATTGCACCAACTCCGGTCAGTCCAAAAACGAGTGATAATCCACCGAAGACAGCGAAAAGTATGGCATTCCAAAGAACAATTTTTTTATTGATCATAGCATAATTTTTTGAAAGTTTTTTTAAACAAAAGATATCGCTCTTTCTTCCTGTAATTGTTTTAAATAAGTTTCTTTTTCATCACGGTAAAATAAATTCATTGTTTCAAAGGGAATAATTCTCCCGTCTTTATGAATGATGTGCACACAACTTTTTTTAATAGCTCTTACATCAAAATCATACGCATCAATAAATCGCATAATGATGATGCGGAATAAATTATTATACGTTAGTCCCGGCGCTTTGATATTTGGCAGGCAACATAATAATTGATTAAAATTATCGGTCACCTGGTCCACGGAAATTCCTGTGCTAAAAATATCTGTCAGTTTTTGATGCAATAAAGTATCCTGTTCATACACAATAGTATTGCGTGAATTATCCAGTAATGCAGCCGGATCAATATATCTTGTCATGGGAAAAACATCGCCTTCAATTTTTAATGCATACGCCATGGCCAGCGCATCGGGATTGCATGGAACAGGGATAAGATCACTTGCTGTAAATATATTTGTTTGAGTTAAAATATGCTGCCGCACTTCTGTCAACGTAAGCCGGTCCGTCGCAGGATTAAAATCTTCATTTCTTCCGGCGACTTGTGTTGGTTGAAATGTAACGCCGCGCACACATGGCTGCTTTAATGCAAACTCCAGGATCTCTCCAATTTCATCATCATTCACACCTTTCTGAAGTGTTACTACTAATGTTGTAGAAATATTTAATGCATTTAAATGTTCCAGCGCTTTTTTTCGCACATCCGTTAAATCCTTTCCGCGCAAATGCTCTAATGCTGCGGGTTTGAATGAATCAAACTGTAAGTAAACTTCAAAATCCGGCATATAATCTGCCAGTTTTTTTGCAAATGAAAAATCTTTTGCAATGCGAATTCCATTGGTATTTACCATCAAATGTTTGATGGGTTTTTTCTTTGCCAGATCTAAAATCTCAAAAAATTGAGGATGAATTGTTGGCTCTCCGCCACTGATTTGTACAACATCCGGCTCGCCTTCATTGGCAACAAGTATATCCAACATTTTTTCCACTTCTTCCAGTGTTCGATGTCGACCGTAATGCGGGCTGCTCATCGCATAACAAGTGGGGCAAGTTAGATTGCATCGGTCTGTGATTTCTAAAACTGTTAAGCAACTATGTTGTTCGTGATCCTTGCACAAACCACAATCATACGGGCAGCCAAAATGCGTGTCTGTGTTGAATTTCAGTGGCATCTCGCCAATTTTATTATAGTTGCGGATATTTTTATAATACGGAATATCCGTAGCGATCAATACTTTTTCGAAACCATGTTGCGGGCAATTTTTCAACATGAAAACCTGTTCATTTTCAAAAACAATTTTTGCATCTACGCGTCGCAGGCAGGTAGAACAAATGCTGAGTGTAAAATCATAATAGGTATATGGGCGTTCTGGCATATTTTAAGCAGGTAGTTTTGTAACAAATAATTTTGATGGATAAAAAATAAATATAGCATAATAAATTAAACCAGCAAGACAAGCTATTTGTATTGTGGATAAACCAAATGAAAAAGTATAATGTGGTTTTATGAAATCCAGTAAAAACCTGAAGCACAAGTAAGCGATCATAAATAATTTAAAAAGTGCACCGTTAGCAAGCATATATTTTCTTTCTGTAATTTTTAGTGATAACCAAAGCAATAGCAAAAAAAATATTTCATACAACGCAACAGGATGGCGCGGAATGTTATCTCCAAGTTTCATGGCGAAAATAAAACTGGAAGGTTTGCCATAAGTCTCTTCATAAATGCCCATACTAAAACAGCCAATCCGGCCAATGATCATTCCTAGTATCAAAGGATATACAAACAAATCGCCGCTGTTTTTATTTTCACCAATAATTTTTTTCAAAATTTCCACACCTATCAAACCTCCAAGTAAGCCGCCAACGATGGTTTTATTTTCATAAAAATAGGAAAGTGGATTTGAGGAATGAAATAATGCAACCGGGTTTTCCAAACTTCCTAAAATTCTGCTGCCCAGTAATGCACCGAAAATTGCACCCACTAAAATCCATAAACGGTTTTGATCAGCG
>JBDTAN010000311.1:0-4737 GCA_039924585.1 Chitinophagaceae bacterium
ATCAGGCGTTCCTTGTGCATTTGGAAAATCTGCGGCTGCTGCCCATGTGCCTGCAGCGTTCGTTCCGGATGGGGTATAAATTGCGTTATGCCCTGTTGAACCAATAAATAATGCACGTCCATCAGGCAATAAAATAGCACCACCTGATTCCAATCCATACGGATCATATACAGAAACAGGAACAGTTGCATCTGCTACCCACATGGCTAAAGAAGGTATATATCTTTCTGACTTTGTTGAATTCCTGTCAATAAATAAAATACTACCATCAGCCAGTTTTACCCAGGCCGATTCATTGTGAATACCTACACAAGTAGGGCCGGTAGAATAAACACTGGTCATCGGATTCCATAATTTTGTAGAACGCAAACTGCCAGTAACCAGGGCTTGCATAACCGTACCATCTTCCATGATCTCTGAGTTTGCATCACTTACTGTACCACCAATCGCACCATTTAAAGTCCAGGTGTCTGCAAGCGGATCATATGTTTCTCCAAAAGAACCTCCGGAACCATATTCCCCACCGGCAACATATACACGGCCATCTTTCAACACCTGTGAAGAATAGTATAAGCGCGTTTTATTCATTGGTGCAATAGATGACCATGTGCCATTGATATAACTTCCGTGAATGTCTGGAGTTAGTTTATCATAAACATTTCCGATACCATCAGTTCCTCCGGCAAAGCTTTTACAAATAACAGATCCGTCCGAAAGCAGCAAAGCACCACCACCATTGGATCCCGGCGATAAATTTGTGACAGGTGTCCAGGTGCCCTGTGAAAAAGAAGTCATACTGAAAGAGAGTGAAATCAGGATGAGCATAATAGCTGAAAAAGCAATTTTCATTTGCTTCCAACTTTTAAGGTCAGCAAAGCGTACAGGTAGTTTCATGTTGTTTTTTTTAATGTGAAGAATAAAAAGTAAGGAAATAATTTGCTAATCTATTACTATTATTTAAAATATGAAAGAGTTTCTTTTAAAAAAGGCAGGAACTAAAAATTGAAAATAAAAAAATTACAGGCATTTCCCAATATCTTAAAAACTTTCAATTTTTTACCTGCAACAAGAGAAATTCAACAAAATTTTTCTGGGAAATGGCAATCTTTGTACTCGTATGCTCAATATTTTTTTGCAATCAAAATCATCCGTGGAGAATTGGAAAGGTCATATGGAGCCAAAAAATAATCACCAAAAATAGCTTCCACATGCATCATTTGCCAGGAAAGCATTTCTATAAAATCCACGTATGAAAATTTACGGACTTTTTCCGTGTATGCATGCTGAAAATTATTGTTGGAATCATGCACATCAATCTTTTTATAAAAATGAGTGTTGTCCTGCCACCTGCTTATTTCAAAATGCACATCACCGAATTTTTTTGTCTCTGACGGCATTAATTGTTTTTCGGCAACTGGTACATTTAAATAATCAATAATCAGCACGCCATTCTTTTTCAAACTTTTGGTAATTGCCTGTAATGCATCATGATGTTCATTCAGCGTATTAAAATAACCAAAACTTGTAAAGAAATTAAATGCATAATTAAAATGATCGGGCAAAAATGGTTTCCGCATATCATGCGTAAAAAAATGCAGGTGCTGGTTTTCCATTTTTTTCGCTTCCAGGATGGAAGATTCCGCAATATCAATACCCACCACATTAAAACCCATTTCTGCTAAAACCTTGCTGTACCTGCCTTTTCCGCAGGCAACATCCAGCATCAGGCTATCTTTTTTTGGTTTTAACCAACTGATCAATCTTTGTAAAAAAGCGCCTGCTTCGGCATCATCCCGGCCAGCATACAGCATATCATAATATGGAGAACCAAACCATGTATCAAACCACTCTTCCTTGTAAATATATTTTTCCATGTAATTGCAAAAATATTTTTAAATCTTTATAAGTTCATAAAATCATCGCATAGATTAAGTTGAATTTTTGAGTTAATTTTGCACTCCTGTAAAAAACACATAATGGCATTGATAAAAAGCATATCGGGTATAAGAGGAACTATTGGCGGCGCGCCGGGAAATAGCTTAAGCCCGGTGGATGTGGTGAAATTTGTTGCTGCTTACAGCAGTTTTATACTTCAAAAAGATTTACCCAATAAAAAAATTGTAATCGGTCGTGATGGTCGGATGAGCGGTGAAATGATGCAGGCTTTTGCCATGAATACATTGCTTGCGATGGGACTTGATGTACTCGATGCAGGCCTGAGCACAACACCGACAATTGAAATGGCTGTAATATCCAACAACGCAGCAGGCGGTATTATTTTGTCTGCCAGCCACAATCCAAAAGAATGGAATGCTTTAAAATTTTTCAATGAGCATGGTGAATTTTTAAGCGCTGTGGATGGGGAAAAAATTTTAGCATTTGCCGATCAAAATGAATTTCATTTTGCCTCTGTTGAAGCTGCGGGAAAATATACAAAGATTGATGATGCACTTCAAAACCATATTGATGCTATTTTAAAACATCCGTTAGTGAATGTGCAAAAAATTAAAAGCCATGACTTTAAAATAGTTGTGGATGCGATCAACAGTACAGGCGCCATTGCAGTGCCGGCATTGCTGGATGCATTGGGTGTAAAAAGTTATACGGTCATTAATGCAGAAGTTAATGGTAAATTTGAACACAACCCTGAGCCGCTGCCTCAGCACTTGCAGGGACTTTCAGGGGAAGTGAAGAAAAAGCATGCACATCTCGGTATCGCTGTTGATCCGGATGTGGACAGGCTTTGTTTTGTGTGTGAAGATGGTTCTATGTTTGGTGAAGAATATACATTGGTGGCTGTTGCAGATTATGTGTTGCAACACGGGAAAGGTAATACAGTCAGCAATTTATCTTCCACACAAGCCTTGCGGGATATTACTGAAAAACACGGTGGCACGTATTATGCGAGTGCTGTAGGTGAAGTGAACGTGGTGACTAAAATGAAAGAAGTACATGCAGTAATTGGCGGAGAAGGAAATGGTGGGATTATCGTACCTGAATTGCATTATGGCCGCGATGCATTGATCGGTATCGCTTTATTTTTGTCGCACCTCGCGGCATCCGGGAAGGCAATATCAAAACTTCGTGCGCAATATCCAAATTATTTTATCAGGAAAAATAAAATTGATTTAAATGAAGGTGTTGACACTGCCAAAATTTTTGAATCTTTAAAAATAAAATATAAAAAGCAACCTTTGGATACAATCGATGGATTAAAAATATTTTTCGATAATGATTGGGTACATCTTCGCACCAGTAATACAGAGCCCATTATACGCATATATGCTGAAAGCAGTTTCGAGACAACGGCGAACAATATTGCCAGCCGCATCCAACAGGATATAAAGGAATGTATGTAAAATGGATTCTTCATTTTATAGTAATTTTGCAAAATCATTTCAAGGTTCTGAAATAAAAAATGTTATATGGAAAGAATTTATTTTGATAATGCAGCAACAACCTCTTTAGATCCGGCAGTGCTGGACTGCATGATGCCTTATTTAACCACGCATTTTGGTAACCCATCCTCTATATATAGTTATGGTCGTGAAACCCGTATGGCAGTAGAGATGGCGCGTAAACAAACTGCAAAAATCCTGAATACTTCACCGGGCAGTATATTTTTTACAAGTGGTGGTACGGAAAGTATTAATACCATTTTAAAAGCAGCAGTCCGCGATCTTGGCTGTACACATATTATCAGTTCGCCAATAGAACATCATGCGACAATGCACACCCTGGAATTCATGGCGGAAAACTGGAAAACAAATGTGGATTATGTAAAACTTTTGCCGAATGGCCATATAGATTTGGAAGACCTGGAAAACTTATTAAAAAATAGCAAGGAGAAAACACTGGTTTCGCTCATGCACGCCAATAATGAACTTGGTAATATGCTTGACTTAAATGAGGTTGGAAATCTTTGCAAAAAATATGATGCATTATTTTTTAGTGATACAGTTCAAACAGTCGGCCATTTTCCATTTGATCTAAAAAATACACCGGTTGATTTCATCACCGCTGCGGGACATAAATTTCATGGGCCAAAAGGCGTAGGCATGATGTATGTAAATGAAAATTTGAAAATAAAACCTTTGATCAGTGGTGGCGCACAGGAACGTGCTATGCGTGCCGGAACTGAAAATATTTATGGCATTGTTGGTTTTGCTGCAGCATTGGATATTGCAACGAAGAATTATGAACATGATAAAGCCTATATCAGTAGTGTGCGGGATTATATGATGGAACAATTGAAACAGCATTTTGATAATATCTCCTTCAACGGCGATCCTGCGGGAAGAAGCCTTTACACGGTGTTGAATGTGAATTTCCCCAAAACAGAAAAAACAGAAATGATCTTGATGAACCTGGATATGCAGCATATATGTGCAAGTGGCGGAAGTGCATGTGCAAGTGGTGCAGAAGCAGGTAGTCACGTGATCAACGCTTTAAATGCTGACCCGGAAAAAGTGGCTGTGCGTTTTTCTTTTTGCAAACATAATACGCGCGAAGAAGTGGATGCAGTAATTAATGTATTAAAAAATATATTATAAATTTTCAATATTTTTTCTTTTAGTAAATTATAAAATAAAACTATCTTGCCTTAGATAATTTTATTAAAATATATATGCATTTGCCAGATTGGTTTACCACAGATTACCAGCGCCTCGCATTATCTCTCTTTATTGGAGCCCTCATTGGAGCTGAGCGTGAATACCGTTCAAAGTCTGCCGGACT
>JBDTAN010000312.1:0-3071 GCA_039924585.1 Chitinophagaceae bacterium
AAAAAAATAGTAAAATAATTTTATCATTTCTTTTCATTCAAGTATGCAACACTTTGAATAAAAAAATAAATTAAGTCTTCATTCTTTCCCGACAAGCGGCGATAAAACTCCTAAAAAGGAAACCTTCAAAAATCCAAACTCCCATTCAACCACTCACTTTCCATTTTCGCATTGTATTTTTTGTAAAAATTAATTGCAGGCTCATTCCAGTCCAATACCTGCCAGGCTAAACCACTCATTTTTCTTTGCCTCGCTTCAATCAATAATTCATCAAATAATAATTTTCCCACACCTTTTCCGCGCGCCTTTTCTGTAACTAATAAATCTTCTAAATACATGCGTTGACCTTTCCAGGTGGAATAACGAATAAAGTATAAAGCAAAGCCTATGATCACATTATTTTCTTCCGCCACAAAGGCCCACCACACGGGCTTTTCACCAAAACCACTTGCTGCAAAATGTGCTAAACTCACCGTGACAGCATCCGGCGCGCGTTCATATACGGCGAGTTCCGTAATGAGTTCCAGCATGCGCGGGCAGTCATTTTCCACGGCATTACGAATCGTTATTTTATCCATAAAAAGATTTTGACAAATGTAAAATTTTAAGGCTTTTAAATGTTTAAATTTCTGGAGAGAAAGAGAATAAAATGGTTAATGGTTAATTATAAATTGTTAATGATTGGATGGTTGAGCTGAAGGCTGAACGACTTGCGTTAACAGTTAGAATGTTCCAGAGGAACATTTCATGGGCTTGTCTCTATATTCATAGAGGTAGAACTTTTCAATTGTGGAGGTATCATTCCGGAGGAACGTTTTGTGTTTGAATTTCTGTTTACTGCAAAATTACACAGAGTTTGCACGGAGAACCACGGAGTTGCACGGAGGAAAGCCAGGTCTAAAACTAACAACGAACAGATAACAATTAAAAGATGGAAGATTTAAATCAACAAATAAATTTTTTTCTTCATACTACACTACTATTCTTGAATTTAAAAAACATGCATTGAAAATAGAATGTTCCAGAGGAACATTTCATGGGTAGAACTTTTCAATTGTGGAGGTATCGTTCCGGAGGAACGTTTTGTGTATAAATTTCTATGAAAGCCAGGAAATTAAATAGAGTTGCATGGAGAACCATGGAATTGCATGGAAGAGCGCCAGGTTCTCCTTTGAAAAATTTAAACCAAACAGCTAACAATTAGAAATCAAAAATGAATAGCATCAACAAACCTTATTAACCTTAGTAGAATATAAATAATTTACGAGATCCAACCTTATTACATTATTGGATTTTTTTTAATAAGCGAATAAGGTTGTAGTTTTAAGTCGATATGTTTTTCTACTAAGGTTGGCTTTTCTTGTGAATCAGTTTAATTGAAATTGCACAGAGTTTCACTGAAAAAATTACACAACGGAAAGACAGCGAACCGCAGAGTTTGTTTAATGAAAGTGAAAACTCAAAATGCTGATTAAAATTAATATTCTCAAAACACAAGCCAGTTGCTAGTCGCGATACTAAATTTTAATCAAATTTTTCCTGCCACTCATAAAACAAAACGCATAATATAAATACCAGCATGTATTTTTGCCGCCTCTATGAGCAAGGAAAAAAGCTTCTCGTTTGCTGACCTGAAACGGTTATTTATTTATGTCCGGCCTTATCGCGGCAAGTTTTATGGCAGCCTCGTAATGGCCATTATTTTATCAGCCATCACACCGGTTCGTCCATATCTTATACAAGTAACTATTGAAAAAGCCACACATTCCAATGCACCCGTTCCCACATTTTTGAAATGGATTTTTTTCAATACCGATCTGAATGACGTTACCAAATTCATCATTGCCATCACCATTTTCCAGGTCATATTTTTACTCCTCGAATCGGTCATTCGTTTTTCGTTTACCTTCATCACTTCCTGGGTCGGACAAGCCGTTGTAAAAGACCTGCGTACCAGTGTTTTTAAAAAAGTGCTTGGCCTTAATCTCCGGCAATTTGATCGCACACCAATTGGTACTTTAACCACGCGCACCATTAACGATATTGAAAGCATCAACGATGTTTTTGCAGACGGACTCATTCCTATTATCGCGGATTTATTGTCGATCATTATTATTTTAGTGGTCATGTTTGTTACGGATTGGCAGCTCACACTCATCGCTCTAGTACCATTTCCTTTCCTGATTTGGGCCACGTATTATTTCAAGGAAAGTGTGAATAAAAGTTATATCAAAGTGCGGAATGCCGTGGCCGCTTTGAATGCATTTATACAGGAACATTTAACGGGCATGATGATCGTGCAGGCATTTGGCGCAGAGCAGCGTGAAGAGCAAAAATTTCGTAAAATAAATACCGAGCATCGTGACGCGAATATCCGTTCCATTTTTGCGTACTCCATTTTTTTTCCCATCGTTGAAATTGTACTCGCCGTTTCTATGGGTTTACTCGTGTGGTGGCTCGCCGGTAAAGCCGCGAATAATCCCGTTGCCAATGAAAATCTTGCGGGCAAACTTGTCGCATTCATTTTATATTTAAACCTCATCTTCCGCCCGCTACGCGTGATCGCAGATAAATTCAACGTGTTGCAAATGGGCATGATCGCTGCGGAACGTGTTTTTAAAGTGCTGGATAATGCAGATGAAATTCCGCCTTCACCACCCAATGCATTGAGTGCGGAAAATATTAAAGGAAAAATAAATTTCGATCATATTTGGTTTGCTTATGCGGATGAAAATTATGTATTAAAAAATATAAATTTTGAAGTAAAGGCCGGCGAAACCGTCGCGTTGGTGGGACATACCGGCAGCGGAAAAACCTCCATCATCAGTTTGCTCAACCGTATGTATCCCGTGCAAAAAGGCGAGATAAAAATTGATGGAAAGAATATTATTGACTATGATCTTGATTCCCTGCGCAAAAAAATTGGCGTCGTGCTGCAGGATGTATTTTTATTCTCAGGATCTATTTTAGATAACATTACACTGCGCAGTGAAACCATTTCCAAAGAGCAGGTTGTGCATGCAACCAAACTTATTGGCGTACATGATTTCATCATGCAATTTCCCGGCGGC
>JBDTAN010000313.1:0-2760 GCA_039924585.1 Chitinophagaceae bacterium
GAGGCTGCCCTTTGCTGTCCGGACTTTCCTCGACGTTCGTTAAAACGCCGCGATGGTGCGGGTTTGTAGCCATGCAAAGATATTATAAATTAGGAGCAGTGCAGGAAAATTGAGTCTGAATATTTTAATGCAAAAAAACTTCTGTGGCACCATAGCCAAAACGCGGATCATATTGGTTGACAAAATAACGTACTTCTTTTTTAGATTTTATGAGGTTGTGAATTTCATCGCGCAATTTTCCCGAGCCAATACCATGGATAAAAATAACCGATGTCAAATGCTGATCTGCGGCGATGTGAAACCATTTTTCAAATTCTTCGAGTTGTATTTGAAGTATATCGAAATTACTCAGGCCTTGCCAGTCGTCGGCTAATTTTTCGACATGTAAATCCACGATGGTCCGCGCGGGAATATGAGTAAGATTTTTACGGTTTGTTTTTAATACTGATGAAAAAGAAGTATTATTTTCTTCCACTATTTTATCGGGGAATTTTTCTAATAATAAGTAAGAGATCATAGGTTCATTTTTTTCCTTGATCTTTTCTATTTGCTGGAAAAGCTGTTTGGGCCTGGGTTTTAGCATCGCTTCCGCTTCTGCTGCTTTTCCTTTTTGGGGTGTAGAAAGGGAAAACAAAAAATTAAATTTGGGAGAGTCATTGATTTCTTCGAAAGGAATATCATGTAAATAAAAATTATTGAATGGAGGAATTTCATTTGTCAGTTCAAAAGATAATTTCCCGTTGAAATTTTGTTTGTAGGAAAATTTATACGCTACAGAAGTTTTATTCACCAGGTAAATTTTCAATGAATCCACGATCTCATCATCGAATTCATCGAGAATAAATTTTGGTAAAACAGATAAGTGAATTCCTTCTTCCGGCAGGCCGGCTTGCGGCTTTTGTTTTTCTTTGGGAATAAAATCAATATATGTTTTTTCTTTTTTTACAGGCTCCGTTTTCTTTTTAGAAAAGCGTTGGAAGTAGGGAAAATCAAGCTGGTTGAGATTGGCTGGAAACCGTACACCGCGAACTTCTACGAGCGCCATGTCATCATCAATAAATTCTATTATTTTACCTTCTTCTTTGGTCAGCATCACGATGATGTCATCTCCCACTTCAAATTTCATGGACTAAATTTTAAATCTGTTTTTATTTTGCAAAGTTAGTTGTTTTCAAATTTGAGTTTTGACTGAATATAGTTGTTTGAACTTAATACGTCTATAAAAATTTATATTTTAATTTCGAATGATACAAATTTATTTACATAAAAAACCCCGGTTTTCACCAGGGCTTTAAACTTAACTCCTTGAAAACTATTTTATTAATTTCTTGCTGTAAACCTGTCCGTTAACGACCAGTCTTACAATATATAAGCCAGCGCTCTTTCCGGAAAGGTTAATTGGAATGGAAAAAGTTCCCGCTGAGAGATTTCCTTTATTAATTGTTTGAATGATGTTACCATTCATTGAAACAATTTGTATAGAAACTTCAGAAGATTTATCCAACTGTAATTGTATCCAGCTATTTCCGGAAGCCGGGTTACCGAGCAAGTTCCAGTCGAAAGCTGAATAATCCAATTTGATCACTGATGAATAAGCAAAATTGCCGTTATTATCAATTTGTTTCAGGCGGTAATAATTTGCACCACTCACCACTTTAACATCTGTGTACGTATAATTATTTACAGTAGATGAATTGTTGTGGCCTGCCACAAAACCAAGATCCGTAAAGGTTTGACCGTTGTCGCTTTTTTGCACTTCGAAACCTTTGTTATTTATTTCATTGGAAGTGCTCCAGGATAATATGGATTTACCATTTTGAATCACACCATCAAAATTCAGGAATGTTACTGGCAGTGTACTGCCATCAAAATAAGCCAGGTTGCCGGCATTTCCATAAGGCACACTACCAAATTGCATATACAAGAAATTATTAAATACAATAGGATTTCCGGTATTACCATTATTCCCATCGGCGCCATTATAAATTCCGGATGGATTGGTTAAGAGGTTAAGGGAAGTACCATTAAAATATCCAAGTTGAAAAAGAGATTGTGCGTTGGAATACATGAAATAAAGATTGTTATCATAAACAATAGGTTGATCCCAATATCCTAAACCTGCATCTGGATTTGAATAGAGCTTTAAACTATTAGCAGCCGTTTGATATTGAGCAAGATGATGCACTCCATCTGCAGTTACATAAAAAATATAGAGGTTGTTATTGTAAACAATTGGTGTATTATAATAACCAAACGGACTGTTGTCAGGATTAGGTACAAGCGTGGCAGTAGTTCCGTCTAGCTTGCCAAGTTGATATACATTCGATGTGTTATCATATATAAAGAAAAGCGTATCATTATAGATAATTGGAAAACCTGAAACCCCTCCATTGTTTGTACTCGAGTTTTCAGGATTGGGAATGAGTGTGGGATTATTCGTCCCATCGTATTGCATATACTGGTATTGATTGGTAGCACTGTAATATTCAAAATACACTTTGTTCTTATAAATAATTGGGTAATCTGCGACTACACCACGTGTCGTGGTATTATCCGGGTTTGGCAAGAGTGTCCATGAAGTTCCATTATAAGTAGCTAATTGTTTAACGCCGGAAGCATTTACATAACGGGCACATAATTTATTATCAAATGCAATGGCGTAATTAAAATTAAAACCAACGGAACTGTTATCAGGATTGGCAATAAGTGTAAGGCCTGAACCATTAAACAATCCAAATTGAAATACACCGTTCGCATTAT
>JBDTAN010000314.1:0-8415 GCA_039924585.1 Chitinophagaceae bacterium
CCTGTTTTTAATTCTGTAAACACCATTGTCATCAATTTCAATTTTTTTAAATTCATCATACTCGCGCAAAGCCACACCACCATTGGTTATTTGTGCTAATACCTGTTGCCATTCTGTATCGGTTATACTTTCAAAACAATAAGTAGATTTAATTTCTTTAAAAATATTTTCCGGTAAAAAACCTTCGCCGATTGCGAGTGTGCAGAGGTATTGAATCAGCACATCAAAACAAAGAACGCGGGGCGTACGGCTTTCTATTAAATTAATTTCTATTGCTTTTTTTAAAGCAGCTACTTCAATTAATTCCAGTGAATGTGTGGGTACAAAATAAATTTTACTTGTTTCTCCCGGCGCATGACCGCTGCGCCCTGCTCTTTGTAAAAATCGCGCTACACCTTTCGGAGAACCGACTTGTATGATTGTATCCACCGGCCTGAAATCCACACCAAGATCGAGACTGGCCGTGCATACAACTGCTTTTAATTTTTTTGTGTGCAAAGATTCTTCGATCCACTCACGTAGATTTCTATCAATACTTCCATGATGCAAAGCCAATGCACCTGCAAGGTGTGGCGCAATTTGTAAAATTACCTGGTACCAGGTTTCACTCATTCCCCTGGTATTAATAAAAATAAGTGTGGTATTATTTTCATCAATTATGTCTACAACTTTTTGCGCGAGCTTTATTCCTAAATGCCCGGCCCAGGGATATTTTTCAATCTCATCGGGATACACAGAATGGACTTCTATTTTTTTCTGCAAGGTGGTCGTAATAATTTTCGCTACTTGTTTTTCTTTTTCAGGAAGACTATGTAATAAAACTTCTTTAGCTTCCTGTAAATTACCGATCGTTGCAGAGATGCCCCATATTTGAACAGGATGCATACCTAAAAAACGACTTAAAGCCAATGTGGCCTGCACACCGCGCTTACTGCCAACAAGCTCATGCCATTCATCGATTACCGTAACTTTTAAATTTTTAAAAACTTCCGGGTAATTTTTTTGTGCCAATAAAAGATGCAAACTTTCAGGTGTAATAATAAGCACCTGCGGCATATTACGCTGTTGTTTTTGTCTTTCCGAAGAAGTTGTATCACCATTTCGAATGCCCACACGCCAGGGAATTTTTAATTCATTCAAAGCTTCCTGCATGGCACGCGCCAGGTCTTTTGCCAATGAACGTAATGGTGCGATCCAAATTAAACGTACCCCATTTTTTTTACTCTTTTCTTTTTTTTCTTCATTTAAAAACTGGATCAAAGCACCGAGAAAAACAGAATATGTTTTGCCACAACCTGTAGGTGCATTTACCAAACCACTTCTGCCATGCAGAATAGCATTCCATGTTTCTTCCTGGTATGGGAAGGGCGCTAAGCCCTTACTGTGCAACCATTCCAGGATGATCGCATAGCCGGGACCCGGCAAATTACTTTTGCGTTGAACTTTTTTCGTTGTTTTTTTTTATGAAATTAAAAATCTTTTTTAGAAAACGCCTGTTACTGCACCATTCAACATATTGATGAAATATATTTTTTTATTTTCAAAATATTCAGGCAATTGGCTGTCTGCCTCTAAAGTTACCGGTTGAAAATTAAATTGTGTAGCCACAACAAATGCGGGATCATTGAGATGATTAATCATATCATTATTATAGCGCGACAATAATTTACAGAAATATAATGTGCTTTCATAACCTTTAAAAACCATATCCCCGGGATTTGAATAAAATTGTTGTTTATAAATTTTCTTTAATACATCCATAGCGGGCATCCCTGCCGTATAATGAAATGGAGAAGTATAAATAATCCGTACATTATTACAATTATTGTAAGTGAGTGCTTTGATGCCATCCCAGGTGGGCATACCAATGGCGACTGTGTTGTAACTGGTAGAGGCGCTTAAAGATTTTACCAGGTTTAAACCATACGCTTCATCCAAAACACCGCATATGAAAATATTTTCCTTCGTGCTGTCCATGAGTGGAATTAAGTCGCTGGTAGCAGGATTGGTATTGAGTTCGATGAAAGAAAATTTTACGCCTTTATCATTTTTATTCAGTTCTGTAAACTGTTTTTTTATTTTATCTTCAATATATCCTTTACGGGTTAAGTAAATAATTTTTGAATTGCGGTAGGTTTTGGAAACATAGCTATACAAACTATCCACATGTGTTTGCAGCGTGGAATTTTCCATAATAAAAAATGGATTACTATGGAGGTAAGCATCATTTGGATAAGTGACAGAAACAAGTGGAATATTTTTGCGCAGCGCAAAATCTGCAAAACTTTTTTGTTCTGTTGTATTTGATAAATAAGCAATGATCATATTTGGAGAGATCCTGTTCATTTCTTTAATGATCTCACTCACCGGTTTTGTTTTGCTTTTAGTATCATATACCCACACATCGATATTGATGCTGTCTCTTTGCAATGAATCGAGTGCGAGTTTTACCCCATTATAAAAATCCAGGCCGGGCATAAAATAATGTGGAATATTCAACGTACCTAAATTGTAACTGTAACCGGTATATGCAGAATCCAGGTCAAATGGAATAAGTATGGCAATTTTTTTTGAAGATAAACTATCGGTGTTTTGCGCCTGTACAGCACAAGCCATGAATAGCGGTACAATAAAGAGCCATACATTTTTTAATTTGATCATCTGTTGCTGGTAATTTTTTTTGCAATAATGCAATTTGTATGCCCCTTTTATTCCCATTCAATTGTCGCAGGTGGTTTACTGCTGATATCATAAACAACGCGGTTAATACCGCGAACCTCATTGATTATTTTATTGGAAACATCGGCGAGAAATTCATACGGTAAATGTGCCCAGTCTGCCGTCATGCCGTCAACTGAAGTCACGGCGCGCAATGCTATGGTGAATTCATACGTTCTTTCATCGCCCATAACGCCTACACTTTTTACCGGCAATAAAATAGCACCTGCCTGCCAGGTTTTTTCGTACAAATTATTGTCTTTTAAAGCTTGTATAAAAATGGTATCTGCTGCCTGCAATAAAGCAACTTTCTCCGGAGTAATATCACCTAATATTCTTATACCAAGTCCAGGCCCGGGAAAAGGATGACGATTGATCATCGATACCGGGATACCCAGTTCCAGTCCTACTTTGCGCACTTCGTCTTTAAATAACAATCGCAAAGGCTCTATCAATTTTAAATGCATAGATGCTGGTAATCCACCAACATTGTGGTGCGATTTTATGGTAACGGAAGGACCATGCACACTTACACTTTCAATAACGTCCGGATAAATAGTGCCTTGTCCTAAAAAAGCCGCTTCTGTATTTTTTTGAGCTTCATCATGAAACACATCAATGAATGTTTTGCCAATGATCTTTCTTTTTTTCTCCGGGTCAGATTCACCTTTCAAACCATCGTAAAATAAATCTTTTGCATCCACCCCTTTTACATTCAAATCAAGCTGGCGATAGGTTTCTAATACTTCTTCAAATTCATTTTTGCGCAGCAAACCATTATCTACAAAAATTCCCTGTAGCCGGTTACCAATTGCTTTATGAATTAAAGTTGCGGCAACGGTGCTATCAACGCCGCCACTCAATGCCATGATCACGTGGCTGTTGCCAACTTCTTTTTTAATTTTATCAATTGTTTCCTGTACAAACATGGCCGGCGTCCAGTCCTGCGCACAATGACAAATATTTACCAGGAAATTTTTTATGATATTTTTTCCCGCTGTTGTATGATATACTTCAGGATGAAACTGGATGCCAAATAAGCCATTTCCATTGGCAGCATTTTTCCTGAAAGCCGCTACAGGGATGCTTTCTGTTTGGCCAAGTAATTCAAAATTTTCCGGCAAAACGGTAATGGAATCACTATGACTCATCCAAACCTGTGATCCTGAAATTTGCTGATCCAGTAATTCATTTTTTGCAGTAACGATTAGTTTTGCGCGACCATATTCTCTTTTATTAGATTTGTCCACACGGCCACCAAATTGTTTTGCCATCAGTTGCGCGCCGTAGCAAATGCCGAAAACAGGTACATGTTTTACAATTTCGCCGATATCAATTGCAGGTGCATTTTCTTCATTCACGCTGCATGGCGAACCACTGAGAATAATCCCCTTTAAAGTGGAATCTGCCGGATCAAATTTTTGCTGAAAAGGAATGATTTCACAAAAGACATTTGCTTCCCGCACTGCGCGTGCAATTAACTGGGTGTATTGGCTGCCAAAATCGAGGATTAAAATTTTTTCTGTC
This sequence comes from Chitinophagaceae bacterium, assembly GCA_039924585.1. Classification (GTDB taxonomy): domain Bacteria; phylum Bacteroidota; class Bacteroidia; order Chitinophagales; family Chitinophagaceae; genus JAFDXJ01. Next base: position 4,246 of record JBDTAN010000314.1, read on the forward strand.
ATAAATATAAATCAAGCCTGACTTAAAATCAGGGGTTGCCGCGAAGGTAATTCAAATTTGAAATTAAATTTTTAAGATTACCCGTTGTTCCATTGACATAAAATCCTATTTTTAATTTAATTAACCAGCATACTGAATTTATGAAACCTTCAATTTTATTTACCTGCGCGGCCATCTTTTTTTTATTTTCCTGCAATATGAAGGAAAGAATACGTGGAAATGGAAAATCCGGCCATATAGAAAAAACGCTAACTGTAGCTGATAAAATATTGATTTCAGGAAATTATGATCTTGAAATTGTTCAAGGAAACACGAAGTCGATACAAGTGATTGCTGATGAAAATATTTTACCATATATCATTATTGATGAAAAAGAAAACAGGCTTGCAATCAGAACAAAAGATAACTATGATCTTTCTCCTACAAATACGATTCATTTAATACTCACTACTGATAAATTATCTGAGTTGAATGTAAATGGCATGGCGGATGTTACAAGTGCATCTGTTCTCACGGGAGCTGATTATTTAAAACTGGAAATTGTTGGTAGTGGCGATATTTCATTACAAGTGAATACACCTTCCTTAAGTGCACATATCGCTGGCATGGGTGATATAAAATTAAGTGGTGAAACAAAAGATTTGAAGATCATGATAGATGGAGAAGGCGATTTTAAATCTTCAAATTTAAAAGCTGAAAATGTTTCCATTATTATTAATGGCACTGGTAATGCGGATGTATTTGCATCAACAAAACTGGATGTAAAGATTTCAGGAAGTGGCGATGTTTCCTATCTCGGGAACCCGCAGCTGACGCAGCATATAGCCGGTTCCGGAAAAATTAAACAAGCACAGCAATAGTTTTATAAAAAATTTTTATTGCATTAAACGGTATACGGGATAGCGCAAATGTGCCGGTTCGTAATAGGGAGAATTTTTGTAAACAAAATTTAATTGCGCATCCGCAGATTTTGCAAAATCAGGATCAGCCTTTCTTTTTTCATCCAATTTTTGTTGCAATTCTGGATTTGCTTCCAGGTATTTTGCGGCGACATCTTCCCAGCGATAATTACTATAACCTTCTTTTTCCTGTAATACCGCATCAAAGAAATTCCAGTAAAAATAACTGTCATCTCCTTTGGGCTCCAGTGTTTCCACGATATACCTGTTGGCTATTTGATTGGTATAAATCATATAATCACCTTTTAAAAAATGCAATTTCTCTTTCTGTGTACTAAGTGTTACAGAATAATTGACATGATGTTTTTCATAGGGTTTAGGATAACTTTTAAAGTCATCTATATGATACCATTCCACGTTTATATCTGTATCATTTTGAAGTACACGCATTTGCACACCATTTAATTTTAACCTGTCGATCACTTCATGCCAGCCATGCGGAATGATGTATGCCATGGGCTTTTTCACCATATTCACCGGAACGAATGTGTTGTAAAATTTTACCATTTTCTCAAAAGGTCTTGAATGATCATAATACATCCGCGGCATACCGGTAACATCACTGGTTTTAGTGAGTGCTTCGTATCCTTTAAAATTAATCAGGTCATATTTTGTCGTATCCACGCGCCAGCCGAGTGCAAAGCTATCCTGCAGCATTACATTTTCAATACTCTTTTTTCTTTTGGAAATTATTTCCTGCGCGTGAATGGATGATTGTTCCATTAAAGATTGCATTAATGCATACGTACTTTCTACGCGGTCTTTATACGGTTTAAGCATATGTGTTTCTGCAGTAAAACCAATTGTTTGAAACAAAGTGGTATAGCCACTGCTATAACGCGGTGATTCGTAATAGGCAGCCCAGCCTTTATCCGGATTTCCTTCTTCAAAATTGACATAAGGTGTCATCGGCCAATTTTTTTCTTGCATACTTAAATATAATTCAGGCTCAAAAATATCATGTAAAAAAACACCGAGTGGGCCGCCAAGTTTATTATGTTGCGTGGTGAGTAAAGTCATGGTATATTGATAATCTGCGCCATCGCTTACATGGTTATCAATAAATACATCCGGCTTCAGCCACTGGTATATTTTCTCAAAAGCAAATGCATTTTTTGAATCTGCTTTTATAAAATCCCTGTTGAGGTCCAGGTTTTCCGCATTACCGCGGAAACCATAACTTTCCGGGCCATTTTGGTTAACCCTGGAATAACTGCTCCGGTTCAATGCGCCACCAATATTATACGCGGGAATCACTGCAAACACTACATTTTCCGCACTTTTTATTTTCCCTGAAGCCAGGTCGCGCAGCAACATCATACTGGCATCCAGGCCGTCCGGTTCGCCGGGATGAATGTCATTATTTACAAGAATAATGATCTTGTTTTCAGCATGTATTTTTTCGGGGCTAAAAGTTTTATCGCTGGAATACAACACAAGATTTAGTGGATAACCGGAGTCTGTAGTATCTCCTGGAAGAATTTTTATAGTGGAATATTTAGACGCCAGGTTTTGATAAAATGCGATGCATTCAAAATAAGTTGCGGATTTTTTTCCTTCACTTTTTTCGAAAACTGTCGTGAAATCTTGCGCCTTTATATTGTTTGCAAAAAAGTTTCCAAAAAATAAGATGATTAATAAAGTAATTTTTTTCATTAAATTTAGCCTTTTAAGATTTAGTATAACATGGAAAGTTTAAAGGTACATCGAATTTTAATTGCAGAAGACGAACCAAAGATTGGTTTATTCGTTCAGCAGGAATTAATTGCTCATGGTTATGAAACTGATCTAGCTGTTTCAGGGAATATTGCTTTAGAATTATTAAGCCGTATCAATTATTCATTAATTATCCTTGATATAAATTTAGGAGATATGAGCGGTATCAATATTTGCCGCAGTTTCAGGGAAAAAAATGTGCATGTGCCGGTGATCATGCTTACCGCATTGGGAGACATGCACGATAAAATTCTGGCATTTGAAGCCGGTGCAGACGATTATATTGTGAAGCCATTTCATATCAATGAATTGCTGGCCCGCATCAAAGTTTTTTTAAAAAGGTCTGAAGGTGGCCCTGGTTTTGAAGAGGTTATTAAAATCAAAGACCTCGAAATTAATATCACCAATAAACTTGTTAGCCGTGCGGGTATTACGATCAATTTAACTATTCGAGAATTTGCTTTGCTTTTATTGCTTTGCAGGAATAAGGGCCATGCTATTTCCAAGAAAGAAATTTTATTAAAAGTTTGGGGACTGGATTTTGAAACCGGAACAAATACAGTGGAAGTATATATCAACTTCCTGCGGAATAAAATTGATAAAAATTTTTCGTCCAAAATGATACATACCAAAACAGGCTTCGGATATTATATCAATGAAGATTAACATGTATGAATTTAAGGTCCAAATTTTTACTGGTATTGACATTGGTAATCTCTGCCATTCTCTCCTTAAGTTTTGGCAGTGTTTATTTTCTGTATGAACATTCTAAAGATACAGAAGAGAAAAAATTTTTATTGGCAGAAGCAAATGAAGCATCCTTTTTATATTTCAGGCTGCATAAGAATTCCTTATTGGAAGATAGTGTGCAGGCTGAGGAACCAAAGGATTTTGCGGGCAGTAAGGCTATCAGTATCATTATTTTTAATGCAGAAAAAAAATTAGTCTTCAGTTACCCGGATACGGTTATTCATGATTTAAAAAATACAATCCTGGACAGTATCCGGGAAAATAATCCATATTTTTTTGAAAGTGGTGAATCTTTATCAGCTGGTTTATTATACCGCCAGGGAGCGGACTATTGTTATACGATCGTTTCTGTAAATACTTATTTCGAGGAGAATCAGCGGGCACAATTAAAAAGTATTTTAATGATGGTCGCTTTAGCCGCAATCATTTTTATAGTGCTGTTTTCATTTTATTATGTTTTTATTGTTACAGCACCGCTGGTAAAACTGAGCATTCAAATGCGGCATATTTCTGAAAGCAATTTGAAAAAAAGAGTGGAAGTTGTCAAAGGGAATTTTAAAAACAATGAAATAGTCCAGCTTGCTACAAATATGAACATTATGCTGGACAGGCTGGAGCGCGCTTTTGAAAATCAGAAAAATTTTGTGCGGCATGCATCTCATGAACTGCGCACGCCGCTGGCAAATATGCTCCTGCAAACAGATTATGCCCTTGAAAAAGACCTGGACAAAAATGAATACCTGCG
>JBDTAN010000315.1:0-3274 GCA_039924585.1 Chitinophagaceae bacterium
AAAATTAAATAAATTTCTACAAGCATTATCAGATATAAATAAAAGAGGATGCCTCCATTTTTGGGGCATCCTCTTAAACTTATTTCATTATCCAACATTAAAGTTCTGGCTTCCTTTGCTTCATCAATAATGATCACAAAATAACTTCCCCTGGCATATTGGCTCGCGTTTAAATGAAAAGTATTATTTCACTTTGCTGATAAACCAGTTTTTGTTTGCAAAATATCTCCTCTTTTCTCAACACACTGTATCCTTCTTTTAAAGTTTTGGAAACGTATTTTTAATAATTTTGCCCACCCGAGTCAACAAATCAAAATCATGTCTTTAGAAAAAATTTTTACTAATAAAGAAAAAATACTTCCCACAGTCACCGCCCATGGCCAGGGCGAAAAATTCGTCTTTCTTAAAAATGGGGATTCAAATACGGATCTTACTCAATTTGCCTACGGAAAATTCCAGCCCGGTGAGACTTGCGAAACGCATACCCATGAAACCATGGAGGAATTTTTCTATTTCCTGGCGGGTAAGGGAGAATACAAAGTGAATGGTGAAATCATTATTCTCCAAAAAGGGGTTTTCCTGCGTATTCCGGCAAAAATACCGCATGAATTAAAGGTCACCGGAGATGAATCACTGGAATTTATTTACTTTGGCATATCTACCCACTAATCGGTATTTTTAATAATTTTTTAAAAAAAGTGAACATTCTCTTAAAAATAGTTGTAATATTGTTCCCCGGAAGATTTTGCCGGTCCCCTCAAACCTGTGATTCTTAAATTTACAATGTGTTACTCCCATGGGTAAGAAATATTTTTTCTATTATCGTTTGTTCCTTTTTTTCGGGGATTATGCTATTATAAACACTGCATTTTTCCTGACTGTCCTTGTTAAAAGTTACTACTCCAAGGAGGGCAATATTCACCTGCATATTGGCGATTTTTTATTCTTCAATTTTGCCTGGTTGCTTTCTACCATTGTTATGAATTTATATACGCATAACAACCTGCGTGTTATAGAAAAAACACTTCGGCAGACCATAAAAGCCGGCATACTACAATTCGTGATCTTTCTTGCCTATCTCTATATTAGTAAAGAAACCGTACCACTGCGTATCGTACTTTATTGCTACAGCTTTTTCATTGTTTTCTTTATTATGAGCCGTATCCTGGTTACACATATTTCTGAAAAACTAATCGGCCGGGTAAACAAGAAAAAACCGGTGGCCATACTTGGGCAAAATGATACCGGCAAAGAATTGGCTGAAATCTTTACCAGTAAACGCAGTGATTATTCATTCCGCGGCTTTTTTGAAACAACGGATGATGGCGGCGGACAAGCACTCCTGCCTTTTAAACCTATTGAAAAATGCATCCAGTTTGCAGCCAATAATAATATTGAAGAAATTTTTTCCACCATTTTTCCTACAGATGAAAGCTGGGATGAACTGGCAGAATTGGCTGACCAGAAATGTGTGCGGCTCAAGTTTATTTCAAAAGATATTACACCTACCCGCCAGGGAATGGTCAATTATTTTAATGACTTTCCTGTGGTAAGCATCCGCCGCGAACCATTGGAAGCGAAAGTGGAAAACAGGGCGAAAAAAAGATTTTTTGACGTCGTATTCAGTGGGCTGGTTACCATTTTTGTTTTAAGTTGGCTTATCCCTATTGTAGGAATTATTATTAAACTAAATTCTAAAGGCCCGGTCTTCTTTTTCCAAAACCGTCCCGGCAGGAATAACCAGCTTTTTAAGATCTTCAAATTCCGCACAATGACCGTTACCGAAGCGGATGGTGAATTTAAGCAAGCTACAAAAAATGATGCGCGTATCACTTCTGTTGGCCGTTTTTTACGCAAAACAAGTTTGGATGAAATGCCTCAATTCCTGAATGTTTTAATGGGACAAATGAGTATTATTGGCCCACGCCCGCATCCTGTTAAACTCAACCTGGATTACCAGGCCCAGATCAATAGTTTTATGGCACGCCATTTTGTAAAACCAGGTATTTCAGGCTGGGCGCAGGTAAATGGTTATCGCGGTGAAACTGAAACCGAAGATTCCATGAAAAAAAGGATCGAACATGACCTTTGGTATATGGAAAACTGGAGCCTGATGCTGGATATACGTATCGCATTTCTCACCATCGCTAATATCATTAAGGGCGAACCTGAGGCTTATTGATCTGGAGCTGCTCGTTTGTTGTTCCTGGTTAGTATTATTCGTTTGTTGAGCCGCAAAATATTGCGGCTTTGCTCTCTCTTTCGTTTTCTAATCTCATATCTGTTATCTTTTATCTGTTCGTTTTTAATTTGTCTTGATTTTTTGTTCCTCCTTCAAGCTCCCATTCTTATACCTCCCCCCAGATCCGTCATCCTTCCTTACCTGAAAAAAATTTTTCCTGCATTTGTTTTCATAAATGTCTTTACTTTACAAAGCCATTTAATAATGACAAATAAATTATACATGCCTACTCTCTGCACAACATCTTTGAAGCGCCGGGTATTCTTTATGATCCTGGCCGGCTTCGCCGCCCTTCATCTAAACGCGCAAAATGAACCGGGGCTTGAAATAACAAATCATTACAACGAACAAAAGATCCTGTACAACGAGGATTCCCTGTTGCATACTGCATGGAAACCTGTTGTTTATACAGATACTGGTATCTATGCTTCTGCAGGAAGCTGGTTTCACCGGAAGTTTTTCGAGGAGCATTTGTTGCAACTCAATCACCCTGATTTTAAGATAAATGCAGATATCATTTTTGATGAATATATCGGCAACAGTAAGCGGCAAATTACCACACCCGAAATGAATACGAGGGGATATGAAGTATCGGGTACAGTGGGTAAAAACTTTTATTTTGAAACAAACTTTTATGAAAACCAGGGCCGCTTTGGTGGTTATATAGATAGCTTTATCCGGGAAAATTATGTTATTCCCGGGCAGGGCGGTTTTAAAAATAAAGGCGATGGCAGAGGCTTTGACTTTGCTTCATCAGATGCTAGGCTTGTGTACAAACCGGGTAAAATTTTCCTGTTTGATTTGGGCTATGGGAAAAATTTTATTGGTGATGGTTACCGGTCCATATTACTTTCAGACTGGTCATTTAATTATCCATATTTTAGAACAGCAGTCAACCTGGGGAAATTTCAGTACAATGTCATGTGGTCACAATTAATAAGTGACCGAAATAGGTATTATAATAATAAGCAAGGCTATTTCAGGAAATGGGCACAAACTTTTTTTATAGATTGGAAACCCATTAGCCAATTG
>JBDTAN010000316.1:0-2877 GCA_039924585.1 Chitinophagaceae bacterium
TCAATCGCAACCAGGTCGGGCCTTACAGCGTGTCCGTGACGAATACGGCCGAGGGTACCAGGGAAGGAGCCGCCACCATGCGCGAAAGCAATTCGTAGTTTGGGAAATTTTTCAAAAACACCTCCAAATATCAATGAACAAATCGCACGCGAAGTTTCTGCAGGCATGCCAACCAGCCAGGGCAACCAATATTTTGTCATCTGCGATTGGCCCATCATATCCCAGGGATGAATGAAAATAGCACAGCCCATTTTTTCCGCGGCTTCATAAAATGGAAAGAATTTTTTTTCTGATAAATTTTCACCATTAATATTCGAACCGATCTCGAGGCCGGGCATTTTTAATTCATTTTTGCAACGCATCATTTCATCTATGGCTAAATCAATATCCTGCATGGGCACAGTGCCCAGTCCAATAAAATGCGTGGGATCATTGGCGGCAGTTTCGGCAATATGATCATTTAAAAATCGCGCAGTTTCCAAACCATCTTTTGGCTTTGCCCAATAATTAAATAACACGGGAATCGTTGAAAGTACTTGTACATCTACATGGTAACTTTCCATATCACGCAGTCGTAGTGCGGGTAAATAACAATTTTCTTCCACTTCGCGAAAAACGGTATCGCCTTTCATCATGCAGGCGCGGCAATTCCGGTGTTCTAAATGAATGAATTCTCCATAGCCGAATTTTTTTACCCAATTGGGCATTTTATCCGGCATGATATGCGTGTGTATGTCAATTTTCATGCAAGTTGTTATAGGAAAAATGGTTTTGGATAAAAATTATTTCTTCACGGGTGGCTGCATTATTGTGCCGCATTTTTTGCAGGTGCACAAGTCTTCTGAAGAATAAAATTTTTCCATGATGGGTGGTAATTGCTGCACAATGTCTTTGACAAAAACAAATTCTTCATACAATTTATTACCGCAGTTTTCACAAAACCACATGAAGGCATCTTTTTCATCTGCTGCTTCCTCGCGCACTTTCTCAATCACTAAACCTACTGTGTTTTCGGGCCTTTGCGGTGAATGTGGTGTTTGAGGTGGCAATAAAAACATGTCGCCTTCATTGATGGAAATGTCGCGTGGCTTACCATCATCTATAATTTTTAAAGTAATATTTCCTTCGAGCTGATAATACAATTCTTCACTTTCATTGTAGTGATAATCCTTGCGGGAATTCGGCCCGCCAACAACCATCACGATAAAATTTTCAGCATCTTTATAAACGCATTGATTTCCTACGGGTGGTTTCAACATCGCACGGTGATCGTCTATCCATTTTTTAATATTCAAAGGAGCTGCTATCATTGTATTTATTTTATGGTGAAAAATTGGAAAGTAAAATTAGGCATTTTTTCCTGCTACTTTTGCCGTTGATACCTTTGGCGAAAAATTACAACTTTTTTACTTAGGTTTGACATCCACTTAGAATTTTATATAAATGAATATTTCACTTCAGCATAAAAAAGCCCTGGTTTGTGGCAGTTCGCAGGGAATTGGTTTTGCCATCGCCAAAGAATTGGCCTTACTGGGCGCGGATTGTACGCTGATGGCGCGCAATGAAACATCGTTGAAAGCGGCTATAAAAAATTTGGATATAGCTCAAAACCAGCAGCATCAATATTTAGTAGCGGATTTCAGCAACCCGGAAAATGTGCGCGAAGCGATCATGCCTTTTGCAAAAAATAATCCTATAGAAATTTTAGTCAACAATACCGGCGGGCCGCCATCCGGGCCAATTACTGACGCTGAAGAAACTGCATTTTTACAAGCATTCAATCAACATTTGATTTGTAATCATATTTTAGTAAAAGCTTTGTTGCCAGGCATGAAAGAAAAAAATTATGGCCGGATCATCAATGTCATTTCTACTTCTGTAAAAATTCCTTTACCGAATTTGGGTGTGTCCAATACTATTCGTGGTGCTGTGGCTTCCTGGTCAAAAACAATGGCGAATGAACTTGGCCGTTTTAATATCACGGTGAATAATGTTTTACCCGGTGCTACAAAAACACAAAGACTGGAAAGTATTTTGAAAAATAATGCAGCGAAAAAAAATGTAACGGAGGATGTTATTGAAAAAGAAATGTTATCACATATTCCCATGCAACGTTTTGGTTTGCCGGAAGAAATTGCCGCAGTCGCTGCATTTTTGGCAACGCCTGCAGCGGCTTATGTAAATGGTGTGAGCATCGCGGTGGATGGAGGAAGAACGGGTAGTTTATAAAAAATAAAATTTGAAACATGGATCTTTCCTTTCCTTATTATCTGGAAAATTATATTGATGGAAATTTTATTGGTCCGTTGAGCGGAAAATTTTTAGATGCTATAAATCCTGCAACGGCAGAAGTGTTTGCACAAATTCCGGACAGCGATGGACGTGATGTAGAGATCGCTGTAAAAGCTGCACAGCGTGCGTTTCCTGCATGGAGCGCATTGCCGGTTGAAAAGAAATTTTCAATACTTAATAAGATTGCAGATTTAATTGATGAAAATTTGGAAGCACTGGCATTGGCAGAAACGCAGGATAATGGTAAACCTTTATGGCTAAGTAAACGCATGGACATTCCACGTGCATCAGATAATTTTCGATTTTTCGCAACAGCCATCATGCATTATGCAAGTGCGAGTCATAGCATGGGGAAAAAAGCCATCAACTATACATTGCGACAACCAATTGGAATTGTAGGTTGTATTTCTCCCTGGAATTTGCCTTTGTATTTATTAACCTGGAAGATAGCGCCAGCACTGGCTGCAGGGAATTGCGTGATTGCGAAACCGTCAGAAGTTACACCGCTCACCTCTTTTTTATTGGGTAAAATTTGTCAAGAAGCCGGACTGCCAAATGGCGTTTTAAATATTTTGCATGGCCGCG